>JAUVEX010000011.1 GCA_030594585.1 archaeon
GTATCTTATAGAACACAGGAACAACATCTTAATTTGCGGAGGAACAGGTGCCGGAAAAACTTCTTTTTTGAATTCTCTGGTGGCATTCATACCCCCGCAGGATAAGATAGTATCTATTGAAGACACCCGCGAGATAAATCTCCCGCACGATAACTGGATACCTTCAGTTTCAAGAACCGGGTTTGGTACAGTCACAAAAGACGGCACAAAATACGGCGAAGTTACGATGTTTGATTTACTTAAGGAATCTTTTAGGCAGAACCCGGACTATGTAATTGTGGGGGAAGTAAGGGGTAAAGAAGCATCTGTCCTGTTTCAGGGTATGGCATCGGGCCACCCTTCTCTGGGCACAATACACGGCGGTTCTGTAGAAGATATCATAAAGAGGATGGAAACTCCGCCAATCGAGCTTCCGCCGGCGCTTATAGACTCTCTTGATGTGGTTGTTGTGATAACACATGCATCGCAGTTCGGAAAATCTGCAAGAAGAGTGAAAGAATTGGCAGAAATCGAGAGTGTGGATCCAAACACCGGAAAAGCACAGATCATAAAAAGCTTCCAATGGTCGCCGGTGTTTGACAGGCATGAAAAGCATCACAGCTATATTGTTGAGAAAGTCAGTATGGAATACGGCACAACACTTTTGAATATTGAAAAAGAGATAAACTTAAGAAACATATTTTTAGGCTGGCTTTTAGATAAAAAGATTCTTGCATTTCATGAGGTTGCCAGATATTTATCCATGTATTATAAGGAAAAACAGACTGTTTTAGACCTTATGAAAAAAGACGGAATTTCTCTGGATTTGCCTCAGGAAATAGATCGAACCATCATGCCGAAAACAGATAATGAATCATCTGAAAAGCACAAAGAAGATGAAGTTTTACTTTAATTGATCATTAAAAAAAGAAATAAATCTTGTGATTTATTAACCCGCTGCATGCGCTTGGTTCGGGCTTTTTCGCGATATTCCTAATTCTTCCCGTATGCGTTCCTCTATTTCAAAAAGATAATCCCTGTATTCTTCCCACATTTTTCGTCTGTGACGATTATAGAATGCATACGCGTAAGTCCACCAAAGGCTTTTCTGGATGCTGTGATGGTACCATAGTTCTGTGTTTATTGTGGCGTTTATCTTTAAGTTCATCCAGCCGTTCTTGTCCTTAATGCTTTGGTTTCCCCAGCACCACACCGTAATCCACATTTTTGTCCAGCGGTCGCCAGGCTTTTTCGCTTTCCACCGGCCTTTAAATGTGCCGTCAGTCAAATCCCAGCCAATCATCTCCTCAAAAAACTTAGGGGCATCAATTTCAAGAGTTTGCCTCATAATACCTTCAATTGATTCGCATATTTTTCCGAAAGGGTCATTGCCTTTGAATTTTATTACAATGACATCCTGTCCCTGGAGCAGCTCGTCTTTGTATTCTATTTTTTTTTCTTTTTTAGCTGCCACCGTGCCTCAACTCTTCAAAATACTGCTTGATGCCGTTTTGATATTGGACTGAAAGGTGCCTTGCCTCTTCAAACCATTCCATTCTTTTCCTATGGTAAAATATGGTGTGCCAAAAGCGCCGCGCCATTTCATAAAGTATTGACTGTTGTATTATCGTGTCTTGGGGGTATTCTGTTATGAAACGCGGCTTTAAGATAAGTGAGGCATGTCCTGAATTATTGGCTGATGAGCCTGAAAGCACAACATCAAAACGAAGGTAGCTGTATATGTCATAGTCCTTTACAAGTCTCCATCGCACCTTGAATTTATCTTGTCCTGCAACTGTTTCCCATGTGTAGAACATTTCCTGTATTTTGCTGTCAGGAACTTCGAAATTTTCTTTTAATAGTGCCTGTATCTTATTGTAAAGGCGTTCGGGGTGAGGACCGGTAAAATTCATAAGAATGTCTTTCTGAGGTTCAAAAATATTGTCAAATATTGTAAGTTTTGTTCGTGCCCAAACCATTTTATTCCCTCCATATAAATGGATTATTTCGTGTTGTATAAGAATATGTGTATGGCTTATATATAAACTTTTTATATAACCTGCACACAAATAGTCTTTTGGTAAGATATATGGATTGGATTGTAATTGTTGCGGGGCTGGTAATAGCATTAGGAGTTATGATGCTTTATAGAATTGTTGACCGTGAAGGCGTTACAGACAAAACACTTTATCCAATAATGATTTTAGGTTTGGTTCTGATTTTCGGCGGGTTCTATCTTATATTTTATTTTATACCTGCGGAAATCGTCAAAAGAAAAATTTATGGATTTGTGCTTACTGTATTCGGTTTTTGGCTCACATTCAAATTTCCTGATTCGGGTTCTCACCAGGGTGGCGACATGTCTGTGTTAGGCATGCTTTTTGGAATAGTCATGCTTGTTCTGGGCCTTTATTGGTTTATGTTCTAAGAATTTATAGCAAATTTAATATATAACATATCCACAAACTTAACCTATGGGTAAATTTGTTCTTGCAGACAGCGAACTTGAAAACACGACAGGCCAAGGTCCGAATTCTTTTGGAAATAATAATATGGGCCCGTGCTTTATTGTACAGGCAGAAGACCAGCAAAAAACGCTATTAAATCCTACAACTGCTCCCGGCGGAATTATGGGAATGTACTACAGCCTTATGTTTGAGCTTCCAAAAGACAATTGGAATCCCGCAAAGCCTGAAGAGACAATTGAAGTAAGCCCGGTTCATCAGCAGTATTATCAGCTTGTGACTGCCCAAAAAGAGCAGCTTGAAGGTAAAATAAAGCAGGGAATGGCAAGCATTTCACAATCCATTGCAGATTTAGAGCTTGTGGAACACGACAAAAGAAAATATGATGAATTTCAGGAATATCTTGTTGATCTTAAAAGCCCGGATGATAAAAGAAAAAGAGCGGCAAATCTTCGCCTGAAAAGTGTTTTTGTAGACCAAGTGGATTTTCATGTGGGTGGAACCGGTCAGGGTGCGGGAAGGTTGTCTTTGGCTTTTATGAGAAATAATAACATAATGCCCACAGTTGTTGATGATTTTTTCAGGATGAAGTCCTTGGAATCTATCAAAACCGGAAATCTTAGAGACCTTCCGGATGTTGAGAGAAGGATGCTTGAAACCAAATTCAACGCATACAACCAATGGATTGAGGTTTTCAGAAGTACTGTTGAGCGCAGGCTCGAAAGAATGGATATATTGATTAAAAGCAGGAAAAAAACACTTGATGAATATCGAGAGTGGCTAAAGCCGATAATTGCACGGCACCGTATGATAAAAGAGGTTGCAGACATAAAAGATAAACGCAAAGATTATTCTGTACACTTTCTTAACTCGCCGGGAAGCGCCGTATCAAGAAACTTGAGCACAACATGGGTGTGGAAAAACATGTTGATACCGGATGACCGGCTATATCCACGAGAAATGGAAGCAATGTATAAGTTAAAAACATTTGACCCATGGGCCGAGAAAAATCTTGTTTACAGCTATGATACAGGACTTATATGCAAGCACCCATGGATTACAAAAGAATGGATTGATGCAAAAGCAAAAAGTATTGAAGATAAGTTCGATTCAAACAAAATATATTTTACTTTTGGAACAATAGATCTGTGTAAAACAAACATAAAATTCGCATCAGGCTCTGAATTAGAGGATGGGGATTTTGAGGTCCAGATGTTTATATTTAGCAAAAATGCTATGCTTGTAAAGCTTTTAGAGCTTGAGGCAATAAAAGAGGATCTTGAAGTGTATATAAGTGATATGCTCGGGATAAAGCATAAATTTGATGATGTAAAGTCTGTTAAGCCTAAAAAAGGGACAAAAGCAAAAGAGGGCGAAAAACCACCCGAATTGACTCTTAAAGTCCCTATAAATTACAGGAAAACTGGCGGGAAATACGAACTTCACCCGGATTGTCTTTCTAATTTAAGATCCAAAGAAATGTCTAACTATTTTGAGCATGTTTCAAGAAGCATAGAATTATACAACAAACTTGAAAAAGAAAAAAAAAGCAAAAAAGATAAGCAGCTTAAATTATCAAAAACAGAATTCTTTAAAGTATTTCCTCATGAACAGTATTATCCTGTAGAATACAAAAAAACAAACGAATCCTTTGATGATTTGCTTCATCTTTTCGGAATTCATTCACTTAAAAACGCACTTATGCGCAAAGGTCCGTATGAGAACACATTTGATGAGCGGGTGACCAAATTCTACCTGAAATTTTCATCCGGCAGGTTTGACCAGATTTTAGGCATGATAAAAAGACGAATGAAGATTGCAGAAATTCAGTAAATCGCGCATCAAAAAGCAACACAATCTTCCTTCGCAACAAGAAATCAGCAGATAAAGCTTTTTATTTAGATACAAAAGTAAGCTTTGTATTTAAATCAGTAAAAGAATATTTTTTATTTATATTGTTATTTTTTAAAGTTTTATAGATCTTTACATTATCAAATGATTTTTTAATATTGCCATTAACATCAATAATTATTAATTCACCATACTCATTATTAAATAGAATCTCTTTTTTATTATTAATACAATAGATATTATAATTCCCCCTATGTAGTACTCTTTCTTTTTCTTTATAAACTTTACTTAAAGAAGGAGTTTTACTTAAATCGTTTTTATCAAAAGTTAATTTGTACACATTCTCTCCATCTTTTTCACTTAAAGAACCATGCATAAACAACGTTCTGTCCCCCATCCAACACATTCCATCTATTCCTGGATAAGAATCAGTATTACCATAACCAGATAATTTAATCTTTTTAAAAGTGTAGTACTTAGTATTATGTTCTTTTTCTACTGAATTTTCATATTTTACCCAGTCACCTGAAACAGGACTGATAAATCTTGTTTTCTCTCCAAAGAACATTTCATACATTGTGCCAACAGGATCACTGCCAATAGCACCATAGCCGCCAGATATTCTGCTTAATGCTTCATTAAATGAAACAAACTCATTATTTCTTGAATCATATAACGGTATATTCCTAATTGCAGGTATAATAAGAGATTTTTCGTGGTTTCCATAATAATCTGAAAGTATTTGCAGTTTTTCTTGTTTAGTCTTGGCGCTTAATAAAGATGCCACTAGTTTATTTTTTATATTATCATATTTATTTTTCTCATTCAAATCCTGAATTGCAAGATAACTTGAATAGAATACCGGATCACATATACCTTGTGGTTCAAAATACCTAAATGCCATTAAACTGTTATCTTGATTTACAGCAGAAAAAAGAGCCCTATCACGAGCATAAATAGTTCGAGCACCCCCCCTTCTAAATGCTTTTTTACCAATAAACCTCTCGCATTTTTGATTATTGCTGCAATCCCAGATATAGCCACCAGGATTAAAATATTTATCGCCATTTAATCTTAAAGCAAGAGATCTTTTGTCATTTTCATCGATAGCAAGAAGGCTATCATCTGTTAAATCAACTTTTTCAACTCTTTTGTCATCAGGTAAGCTATTGTCATATGTGTACGGGACGCCGTCCTTGCCTGTGTACAGGTATCTACCATCCTTTAGAACAGCCTGGATATTTCCCTTGTCAAAACATTCAATCTCCTCACCTTGCTCTTTAAACTCAGCCACAACCCTATTGCAGTTGATAGCATCAATTTTCTCTTGCGACTTATTCTTAAGAACATCAATCTTAGAATCATCAAACCCTGTTAATCTATCATAAAAATTTTTGTCTTTCGCGTTTGACCTGCCATAATTAGAAAATTCAGCCCATATCCTCTCGTAGCTGTTGGTGTCCTGCACGGTTATTTTTGTCACATTCTCAAGAATAATCCCTGTTTCGTTGCATTTCTCGGAATACTCCAAGGCGCAATTTCCTGACTCGTACATTTTTTCTGCTGTGATATATTGCTTAAGAATCGTGTTTTCGTATAGCTGCTGGTTGCTTCCTTTTTGCTGGTAGTCAAGAAAAACCCACGCAGTCGCAACAACAGCAACAAATAGTATTGATAATAGTGTTAATAATGCGCCTTTGGCAATAACTTTCAGGATGCTTTTTTTCTTTTTTACAGGTTTCTTGACATCTGTATGTTGTTTTTCGGTGTCTTTTTTCTGTTTTTCCGGTTTGCTATCTTTGGCTTCATCTTTTTTTCTGGCAGAATATATCTTAATCCCACAATCAGGACAGAACTTGTTGTCCTTGTCCAGCTCTTTTTTGCATTTAGGGCATAAAGTCATAATATCGCCATTGAACAAATATAGTTGTCTTTATGTGCTTATATATCTGTTTATGCTATTTAAATAATTCAATTGTCATTCAAAAACTTCTGCAAATATATTTCTGCCAATCCCTGGAACTTCCCGAATTTCCTTTTGGAAAAATCACGCACATCCTTGTCTGTTTCCCATTCAAAACCGTAATTTTCCCTAAAGATTTTTTTAATCAAAACATCAACATAAAATGCGTTATATTCCCTAAGCTGGAAAAGCCTAAAAATGTCAAGAGAATATGGACCAATTCCTTTGACAGTATGTAGTGTGTCTAAATCCACACAATTTCTAAATCTCATATATTCTGCGATATTCTCGATAAATTCTGTCCTGTAGCCAAGAGCGCATTCTTTTAGCAATTCTTTTTTTTGAAGCACTTCAAGAGCTGTTGGGAAATATTCGCCACCCCCAAAAGCATCAACAATTTTTCCAACCATTTTCTTGTATTGCGCAAAGGTTACATTCTGGGATGCTATTATTGATGCCAGTGCCTCGAAATCATCATAAGCAGATAAAAGCCTGTTGCCGTAAATTGCATTGCTGAAATTTTTAAGCACTTTATCGTTTTCAGCAATTGCATAAAATTCTGTTAAATCCTCTTTCGCGCCAAGACAGAATGATATTCTATCCGCGATTTGTTTTTGTTCTAATGAGTTTATTTCTCTGTTAAATTCAATAACAAGAGAATTGTGTTTTTGGGTAAATGAAAGCCTGAGTGGTTCTCCTTTATGCATTATGGTTCTTTCAGGCTTAGTTCCAAAGAAAAAGAAAAAAGGCTTGTATTTGAGTATTTTCTCTAAGTTGAAATCATCTGCTAAAGGAATTGATGCTATGGGCATATGCATAATTAGTTTTTCAAGTTAATATTTTTGAATCTCTAAAAATTTAGAAGTTTAATTTAACAGTATCCGTTTGGTATACTTGATGCACCACAAATAAAATTGGCTTGTATCGATTGAGGAGATATTACCTTAATATTGTGTTTTGTGCCTGTTTCAAGATCAGACCAGTATTTGTTTAATTTTATCGTGTTGGTTGAATCTACACCAAATTCAATTCCCGAAGGTGTTGGATTGGGTATTTCAGTATTATCTAAATATATTTTAAAATCTGAGAGTTCTGCATAGTTGTATCTGCCCGTATTTCTAAGAACAATTGAAATTTTTCCATCCTCCCTATATATGCTTTCAATACTGAATTGTGCAGACATTTTAGTATCTAATTGAGTTATATCTTGTTGTATTTGATCTTGTAAATCATTTTGATTTCCGGCAATCATTCCAATAAAGGACATTCCGATTAGTGCAATTAGAATAGAAATTAGAATTAATGGAGACAATAATGCAAAAAATACCTTCCATTCGGAAATTTTATGAATTCGGGAATAACCCTTAAGAGCAATATACAGTCCGTAAAGTCCAATAATACCCCCGATATAGGGTATCCATGTCAAAAGCATTATTGCTGAAATATATGAAATTACGCGTATAGTTCCTTCGCGGCTTCCTTGCCCTTTAAAGAGTCTGAAAAAGATGTTTAATATTGTTCCTCCCAAAAGAATGCCTAAAACAACATACACTACAAGCATTAATGGAATCAGCAATGCAACCGAAACATATGGGCTTACACCCAGCATACTTGTCAAAGAAGACATTTGGGTTATTTGTGTCGGATACAATAGCAAACTAACTACAAGCGATAATACAGCGCATATAAAATAATTGGTTGCTGCAAACAAAACAGGTCCTTTATATCCGCCTGTTGTCGGCATCTCATCAAAAAACACCTTTGGTTTGGTTATGATGAGCTTTACTTTGTCAAAATAAGAATAGTTCTTGAATTTTTCTTGTTTCTGTTCTTCGGTCAAATTAGATGCAGGTTCATTTGGGGACGCATTATTTTGCCAGGGATTATTTTTGTCAGGAGTATCTGAAACAGGGGTTTGAGGATTTGTTTGTGTTTCAGGGGTGTCTTTTGTTGTTTTAAGTTCCGAAGTGCTGGGTATTTCGTTCGTTCCGCCTGTTTTTTCTGCAATAAATTTATCAACAAAAGAGGCATCATAGCCATTGTCAAGAAGTGATTTTTTAATTTGGTCTATTGGAAAATCGGATTTAAGCTGCTCGTTAAACCATTTGTTTAGCATATCCACTGTATTTTTGTCATATTCAACCATGCTATCGAGAAAAATATGTGCTCAAGTCATATATAAAGGTTTTATGAATTTTCGTTAATCTCATCCACAATATCGCTTAATTCCCGTTTAAGCGCATCTATTATTCCGGTGTTTATTATTGTGTGGCCGGCCATCGCAATTGGCCCGCCTTTACTTGAATTTTCAATCTCTGCAAAATCCCGTTCTCGCGCTTCTTTTTCATCCAATGAGCGGTTTTTTCGTTTTTTAAGGCGCGCATATCTTATTTTTGGAGATGCATAAATTGCAACCGTAACCAAATCATCACCGAGTTCAGAAATAAAATATTTGTATTCTTCTGTGCTGTAAAGGCCGTCAATGACAACAACTGCGGAATTTTTTGAAGCTTTTTCAATCAAGGGCATGTTGAGTTTTGCAAAAACATCCATCCCATGCTCCCGCCGCAACTCTTCGCGCACAAACCGCTCGTTTTGTTCATTCATTTCAAGACCCTGCTCTTTAAGAGTTCTTTCCGTAAGGCCGCCTAAACGGATAACAGGAAACCCAAAGTTATCATTTAGATATTCTGCCGCAACAGATTTTCCACTGCCGGGCATTCCAAGAAGCGCAAGTATTTTTACCATAATAGTCACAGTTGTAGTCTGTAAGTTATATATTTTTCTTTTTTTCTTGTTCTGGCTTTTCTTTCTTTCCATAGACGCCTGGTTGAGAATCATGCTTTTTCGCGTTCCTTTTTCTTGCCATAACACCATACAAAGTTTGTATATATCGGCTCTCATAATATGAAAAATAAATCAAGACCGTAGTCACAAGCAGAAGAAGAATAGCAACCAGCGTAATTTTATCCATAGCATCACTTAAAGAATTTTTACTTCAATTCCTTCATCCACTTTTTCTGCAAATTTATTGGGGTCTTTTTCAGTCCCTTTAACTGTGTTGTAATGCATCGGAACAACGATTTTTGGCCTGATTAAATTTGCGGCTTTTGCAGCCTCAATTTCATCCATTGTAAATGTTCCTCCAATAGGCAAAAAAGCGATATCGATATTTTTTAGCATATTCATTTCAGGTATAAAATCAGTGTCTCCTGCATGATATATTCTTGTGCCGTTGATAGTTATTATAAAACCAGTAACCCCTTTGTCTTTCGGATGGTATGGCTTATTTGTGTTATACGCCGGAACCGCTTCAATCATAATCCCGTCAACTTCTTTTTTATCCCCAACAGTTATTGGAATTGCGCCATTGTAGTTCTTCACACAGTCTTTGTTTAAGACCATTTTTGTGTTTTCACTAGTTATAATTTTCATTTTTTCACTGTCACAGTGGTCAAAATGGTCATGCGTTGTTAAAATAAGATTTGCTTTTTTTGTATAATCGTCGCCTGCATATGGGTCAATATATATCACATAGCCGTCTTTTTCTATCCTGAAGCTTGCATGCCCGAGCCATGTTATTTTAATGTTGTTATATTCGAATGAATTCATGAATAAATCACAATCATTGTTTGTTAACCAAAGATTATAATAGTTTGTGTTGCCTCGATAGATACCACATCCATTTATATAATTATGCACCTATTTACAAGATGAAAAGAAAAGAGATACTAAGGGATATTTTTCTTGAGTCTAGAAAGACTTAAAAAACCCGGTTAGGGACACAAAAAAAAGCAATAACATATTAACTTGTTTTTTTGCATGAATATTCCTAAATAATACTTAAATCTCTAAAAAAATAATTAAAGGTGAATAAATGACTCACAGTATAACAAAAACAAAAGTCGAAGATACGGCAGTTAATCCAAAAACAGTTGCAGAACCAAAAGCTGCCGGCGAAGAAAAAGAAGCCATGAAAATAGTATATCCTGGTTTTGAGCTTGTAGACAGCATGGATGTTCTTCCGGGCGCAGGTGCGTTTCGCGAAGGAAGCAAAGTTTTCTCAAAAATATTAGGCATTGCAAAGACAAGAGGGAGTGTTGTTTCAGTAACACCTCTTTCAGGCGTCTATAATCCGCAGGTGCGCGATTATGTGGTCGGTGAAGTAACTGATGTCGGTTTTTCAAACTGGTCTGTTGATATAGGCGGCCCATACGATTCTGTTATGTCTACAAATGATGTTCGGGAATTCGTTGAGAGAAACGGCGATTTGACAAAATACTATGCTATCGGGGATATAATAATGTGCGTTGTAACAGGCGTTACCCCAACAAAATTCATAAATGTAGGAACCAAAGACCCTAAGGCAAGAAAGCTTATAGGCGGCCTTCTAACACAGATAACTCCAAGCAAGGTGCCAAGGCTTATAGGAAAGCAAGGCTCTATGATAGGCATGATAAAAGACAAGACAAAATGCTTCATAACTGTCGGACAAAATGGCAGAATATGGATAAAAGGCGATTTTGAAACCGTTGCTTCAAAAGCAATCAAAAAAGTTGACGAATGGTCAACACAATCAGGGCTTACAGACAAGATAGAGGCACTTCTTGACAAAGAAATCAAGAACCTGCCTAAAAAAAGCCAAGGTGATATTAATGAGTGAAAAACTAATCAACAAAGGAATAAGGCCTGACGGCAGAAAACTTGACGAAATAAGGCCTTTAAAGATAAAAGCAGGCGTTGTAGACCGTGCAGACGGTTCAGCTTATGTTGAATTCGGGACCACTAAAGTGATTTCCGCAGTCTACGGGCCAAAAAAAGTGCACCCAAGGCATATGGAAAACTCAAAAAAAGCAATACTTAAAGTAAGATACAACATGATTCCATTCTCTGTTTACGACAGGAAAAGACCGGGCTATGATAAACGGTCTGTTGAAATCGCAAAAGTTGTTTCCGAAGCTTTGGAAAATGTAATATTCTTGGAAGAATTCCCAAAAAGCGCTATTGACATTGACATGGAAATAATTCAGGCAGACGCAGGAACAAGGGTTGCAGCCATAACAGCAGCATCCGTAGCACTTGCAGATGCAGGAATCCCTATGAGGGGGCTTATATCTTCCGTTGCAGCAGGCCGTGTTGAAGGAAATATAGTGCTTGATTTGACAAAAGAAGAAGAAGATGCCTCAGATGCAATAGACCTTCCGGTTGCAATGCTTGCAAGAACAGGGGAGATAACACTCCTTCAGATGGACGGCGATGCATCAGTTGACGAAATAGAAAAAATCGTCAGGATGACAGAAAAAGGGTGCAAAGACATAGAAAAAATACAGGGAAAAGCACTAATTGAAAAGTATAATGCAAACACTGCATAATTAAGGTGATTATAATGACAGCAAAATTAACAAAAGATTATATTGTAAACCAGATAAAACGCAATATTCGAGGCGATGACAGAAAACTCGATGAAATGCGGGAATTAACAATTGAGCGGGGCGTTTCTGCAAATGCTGAAGGCTCTGCAAGAGTAAAATTAGGCAAAACAGAAGTAATAGCAGGAATAAAAATGGATCTTGCAGAACCATATCCGGACTCTCAGGATAAAGGTGTTCTTACAAGTTCTGCTGAATTCTTGCCTCTGGCAGCTCCTGAATTTGAAGCAGGAAGGCCGGGCGAAGTGGAAGTAGAGCTTGGGCGCGTTGTAGACCGCGGAATACGGGAAGCAGAAGTCATTGACTTTAAAAAACTCTGTATTGTTGAAGGCGAAAAAGTCTGGAGAGTTTTCATGGACATTGTTGTGATAAACCATGACGGCAATCTTATGGATGCTTCAGGGTTAGCGGCAATGGCGGCAATACTTGACGCTAAAATGCCAACAATTGACAAAGATTACAAAATCGATTACAACAAAAGAGAAAAACCGCTTCCATTGACAACAATAGCACTTCCGATAACTGTTATGAAATGCGGCAATAAGCTTATAATTGACACAACCGCAGACGAGGAAGAAGCGATTGATACGCGCCTCACAGTCACAACAAATGAAAGCGGGAACATAAGCTCTATGCAAAAAGGCGGTCCGGGCGGTTTTACTGTTGAGGAAATTGTTGAGATATGCAAAATTGCAGGCAAAAAAACAGATGAGCTTATAAAAAAGCATTTCAAAAGCAAAAAGAACTAAAATACAAGACAGTTTTTTAAAGTTTAAGATAATTATAAAGATGAGTGATGTATTATGGCAACAAAAAAAGTGAAATCTGCAGGACGATTTAAGGAACGATACGGCGTTAAAATAAGAACTTTGGTATCCAAAATAGAAAAAACATCCCGTGCAAGGCATGAATGCCCTAAATGCACAAAAAACACACTTAAAAGAAAAGCCGCAGGAATCTGGGTTTGCAAAAACTGTGATGTAAAAATTGCAGGCGGAGCATACCAGCCAAACACGCCTTCTGCAAAGATTATACAACAGCTTAGGACTGGCAAGTTTGAGGACTTGAAAAAACAGATGCTGGAATTAGAAAAACAGGAAAAAATCCAGGAAACCCCAAAAGACCAAACCGAAGACCAAACTGATGTTCAAAAGGAGATGAAGTAAATGTATGTCTGTATCAACTGCCAGAAAAGAATAGAAGTTAAAAACGCAAATCCATCTCTTTCCTGTCCAAAATGTTCCGGAAGAATACTTTTCAAGGAAACCCCGGAAATAAAAAAAACAATACTCTGCCGGTAAATTATCTCTGATTTGTTTGATTCTATGATTGAAAGCAAGACAATATTTGATTTTGACGAAAAAAAAGCAGAACTTATATTGTCATCATTAAAACCCGATATCACAAACACAAAAAGAGCAACAATAACGCTTAAAATAGAGTCTGAAACACTTGTTGCAAAAATAAGCGCAAAAGACACAACAGCATTGAGGGCAGCCATAAATTCAGTATTGCGGCTTGTGGGTACAGCAGAAAAGGTTTTAAATATCTAAAAAGAATTAATAGCCATATATTTTTGAGGTGTATATTTTATGATGAAACAACAGGAAGAAATTATGATTCAATATCAGCAATTACAGCAGCAGCTTCAGACAATAATGATGCAAAAAGAGCAGTACCGAATACAGCTTGCAGAATTTGAAAAAGCAGCAGATGATCTTAAAAATACAAAAAGTGATGAAATATTTAAGGTCTCAGGCACAATACTTATAAAAAGCAGCAAAAAAGCCGTTCAAAAAGATCTTGAAGAGCAAAAAGAGACACTCGATGTTCGGATGAAAACATTTGACAAGCAGGAAAATCTTTTAAGGGACAAGCTTATGGAAGTGCAGAAAAAACTTTCACCGGCTGACGGGAAAACAGCGCAATAAGGGGATGGTATTCATGGCAAAAACAAAATTTGTATGCGATACATGCGGAAAAGAAACCCATGTTGATACAAAAGAGGTATCTCTTGAAGCATTCAAAGACCCTGAATGCTGCGGAAAGAAGATGTTTATAGCAAGTTAAGGATATAAACACGCGAATTCTTAATGAACTTTATGAATCCATTTCTAAAAATCGCAAAATGTTGGGATTCTTTTGAAAAAAAAGTCACGAAAAAATTCACAGCGACACAATTAAGGCTTTGGGACGCGCTTGTGTTTGTTGCGCGGTTTATGCTTTTGGCAATTCCTTTTTATTTTGTGTTGTGGATTAATTTCGATGCGTATTTTCTGCAAGTTCTGACTGCTAAAACAGTTGCTTATCTTTTAGGCATTCTTAAGGTGGTTGTTGGGCTTCAGGGACACATACTCTATATACCTCAAGCAGAATGGACTGTTGAGATAATAAAAGACTGTGTTGGCTGGAAATCTGTAATGGCGTTGTGGGGGCTAATTTTTGCAACAAGAAACATCGATTTCAAAAAAAGAATTTATGGCGCTGTTTTCGGGGTTCCCTTAATTTTTGCAGGCAATGTGATAAGAATTACATCATCTATTTGGCTTTCACTTTTGATCGGTCTTGACAAATTCTCACTAATTCATGAT
>JAUVEX010000112.1 GCA_030594585.1 archaeon
ACAAATGGAAAAAGGTTTTTGGGATTTAAGAAACAAATTTCCCTAACTCAACAACAAACGACCGTTCGTGCTCTTTTTTTATTGCAGCCACTAGAGCAAAGAAAAGCTCAAGATTAGATAGCAAAGGTATATTGTAGTTCACAGTCGCTCTCCTTAAAAGATACCCGTCTTCCATCTCTTCTTTAAGCTCATTTGCGTGCGGGATATTAACGACAATATCTATTTTCTTATTCACAACACAGTCAATTATGTTGTTTTTTTCTTTAATTCTTGCTTTCTGGACTTCACAAACCGGCAATCCGTTTTCTTTCATAAATGCCGCAGTCCCCGGAGTTGCCAAAAATGAAAAACCAATAGAACTAAGCACCCGCAAATCCTCAAGAACTTTTCCGCGAATTTCATTCGGCAAAGATATTGCGATTCTGGCACCCCCTAAAGGTATATCAATTCCTGCAGACCTCATAGCAGTTATCAAAGTTTCTGAAAAATCCTTTCCCATGCATGCAACTTCGCCCGTGGACGCCATCTCAATGCCTAAAACAGGGTCCGCACCATAAAGGCGCATAAATGAAAACTGCGGCACTTTAATGCCTATATGATTTATTTTTGGAGTTGCAGTGCAAAGAAGATTCTGCCCCAAAATAACATTTGTCGCAACCTCAATCAAGTTAATCCCCACAACCTTGCTTACAAACGGCATGCTTCGTGATGCGCGCAAATTACACTCAATCACATAAACATCATCGCCTAAAACAAGATACTGTATATTGAAAGGCCCTTTTATGTGAAGATTTGTCGCAATTCTTTTTGTTGCATCCTCTATTGCCGCAAGTGCTTTTTTGCTTATGGTCTGTGTAGGAATCACAATTGTCGCATCCCCTGAATGAACACCTGCGTTCTCTATATGCTCGGCAATAGCACCAATAAGAACATTTTTCCCATCACACACACCGTCAACTTCCACTTCCCTTGCTCCTGACATGAATTTGGATACAACAACAGGATGCTTTTTTGACACAGTTGTTGCGTCTTTTATATACTGCTCAAGCTCATCCTCGCTGTGCACTATATTCATGGCAGCTCCTGAAAGGACATACGACGGGCGCACAATAACCGGATATCCGCATTTTCTCGCAAACTCTTTTGCCTTTGTACTGCTCGCCGCATCGCACCACACAGGCTGCCCGATTCCCAAAGTATCAAGAAGCGCGCTGAATTTAGCCCTGTCTTCTGCACGGTCAATGTCTTTCGGATGCGTGCCTAAAACATTTACGCCCCTGTCATGCAATTGAAGCGCAATATTATTGGGTCTCTGCCCCCCAAAGGAAACAATTACACCCATCGGGTTTTCCTTTTCACAAATATCAAGCACCGTCTCTAAGTTAAGATCCTCAAAATAAAGCTTGTCAGGAATGTCATAATCCGTAGATACAGTCTCAGGATTATGGTTTATCATTATTGTTGTCTTATTGTTGCTTTTTGCACCCCATATGCCATGAACCGAACACCAGTCAAATTCAACTGAAGAGCCTATCCTGTATGTACCGCTTCCAAGAACAATAACTTTATTGTTTTGTTCAAAATCAACATCATCTTTGGCGCCATTATATGTCATGTAAAGATAATTTGTTTTTGCAGGCCACTCCGCTGCAAGCGTGTCTATTCTTTTAACAAAAGGCACAATCCCTTTTGATTTTCTTAAAAGCCGAATCTCATCTTCTGTTTTTCCGGAAATATTGGCAATCTGCGCATCTGAAAACCCGTGCTTTTTTGCTTTTCCAATACTTAAACCAACATCCTCTTTTATTTCTTTTTCAATATCAATTATGTTTTTTATTTTCTCTAAAAACCACGGGTCTATTTTTGAAAGATTATGGATTTTATCCGTTGTATACCCTTGCTTATAAGCTGCCACAACATAAAAAAGCCGCTCATCTGTGGGATTCTCAAGAACTTCCTCAATTCCTTTAAGTGCCTCCTCGCCATTTCCGACAACACCCAAATAAGATTCATCCACCATCCGTACAGCTTTTTGAAGCGCTTCTTCAAATTTGCGGCCAATTGCCATTACTTCCCCAACAGATTTCATCTGCGTCCCTATGCGATTATCAACATTCTTGAATTTCTTTAAATCCCATCGCGGAAACTTCACAACAACATAATCTAATGCCGGCTCAAAACATGCTGTGGTAACACCTGTTACCTGATTCTTGAGTTCAGATAAATTCGCACCCAAGCAAAGCTTT
The DNA here is from genome assembly GCA_030594585.1 of archaeon. Lineage (GTDB taxonomy): Archaea > EX4484-52 > EX4484-52 > EX4484-52 > B79-G9 > GLR112. The sequence goes on from JAUVEX010000112.1 coordinate 2,247, forward strand.
GTTGCAACAAAGGCGATTGGGTATCCTGTTGCTTTTGATGCAAGAGCGCTTGAGCGGGACAGTCTCGGATTGACCTCAATCACCCGGTATTCAAAAGTGTCCGGATTAAGCGCAAACTGTATGTTGCACTCCCCCACAACACCTAAAAAACGGATTGCCTTTAGGGAAATATCGCGAAGCGCATGATATTCCTTATTGTTCAAAGTCTGTGACGGAGCAACAACAATAGACTCGCCCGTATGCACCCCAACAGGGTCTAAGTTCTCCATATTGCATATGATTATACAGTTATCATGGACATCCCTCATAACCTCGTATTCAAGTTCTTTCCAGCCAGAAACAGACTCTTCAACAAGAATCTGACCAATAGCTGAAGCACTTAATCCAACGCTTGCAATCTCTTCAAGCTCTTCTTTTGTCTTTGCAACACCGCTTCCAAGCCCTCCAAGAGTAAAGGCCGCCCGGACAATAACCGGATATCCTATGTTTTCTGCCACACCAATAGCTTCAGTAACCGTTGTTACTGCAGTGCTCCGGCACACATCAATATTTGCGGCATCCATCGCTTGCTTAAAAAGTTCCCTGTCTTCGGTTGTTTGTATTGTATCCGGCTGTGTGCCTAAAACGCGAATACCATACTTTTCAAGAATCCCTCGTTTTACAAGCTCCATCCCGCAGTTAAGCGCAGTTTGACCCCCCACATTAAGAAGAATTGAATCCGGCCGCTCTTTTTCTATTATTCTAAGAACAACATCCGCAGTCACCGGAAGTAAGTATATTTTTGATGCCATTTTAGGGTCTGTCTGGATT
>JAUVEX010000160.1 GCA_030594585.1 archaeon
CCGGCAAACAAACGCAACAAAATAAATCAGCCGTCAAATTTTGCGTTCAAATTCACAGTTTATGACCGATTAACTGGTTTTTTCATAAAAGACACAAACTGTATTGTTTCTATAGGGAATTGCCACTATCCTTGCGGTAAAGGAAAAGACACAACAAACACAAACAATGAAAAAGAAATGTATCACACAAACATACAGACAAAACCTCTTGAGAAAGGTACAAACACAATAACTGCAAGCATTCTTGGAACAGACGAAACATTTGAAATTACAGTCCAATAATAAATTAAACCCAAAATCATGAAACCTCTATGTGGCCCCGCCCTAAAAGCCGTGGTTTGATTGGTTCGGTTTCAAGATTTCAAAGCACTTCATCCTTCGCTTAAAAGCGAATGTTTTCGTGCGTTGAAATAAAAAATTAAACAAAAAACATTTATTTTCTTTTCGGTACACAAGTCAAGATAGGTATATAAACCCCAAAAAAAATTTAATTAATATGAAGGAAACAGATTCTAAAAATACTTTAATTGTATTTGAAGACAAAAATATCCGAAGATGTTGGCACAACAACGAATGGTATTTTAGTGTAATCGATATTGTTGCAGTTTTAACAGAAAGTACAGATGCAAAAGATTATTGGTATCGGCTTAAAAAACGAGAAAAAGAACATGCTGTCCAGTTATCGACAATTTGTCGACAACTGAAATTAATTTCTGCAGACGGTAAAAAATACGAAACAGACTGCGCAAACACAAAAGCATTATTCCGCATAATCCAGTCAATAACCTCAAAAAAAGCAGAACCGTTCAAATTATGGCTTGCAAAAGTAGGATATGAAAGAATCAGAGAAATAGAAGACCCGGAATTAGCACAAGAAAGAATGAAAAAACTTTACGAACAGAAAGGATATTCTAAATCGTGGATTGACAAGCGAATAAGAGGAATTGCAGTAAGGCAGGATTTAACAAATGAGTGGATTAAAAGAGGAATTGAAAAACAAAAAGATTTTTCAATTCTAACCGCCGAAATAACCAACGCAGCCTTTGACATGACGCCGAAGGAATATAAAAAATTCAAAGGGCTCACACACCAAAATTTAAGAGATCATATGACCGATCTTGAACTCATCTTCTCTATGCTGGGCGAAGCATCAACAACAGAAATTGCAAAAAATACCAACGCACAAGGATTTGACAAAAATAAAATTGCGGCAATAAAAGGTGGCACTATCGCCGGAAATGCAAGAAAAGAATTAGAAACTGAAACAAAAGAAAAAATAAGTACTTGTGATAATTACCTCAACACACAGGAAAAAATAAACCGATTAGAAAAAGCAAAAAAAGACAAATCTTGAAAATCATGCAATGCAAATCACCAAAACAAAATTAATTTCTGTTATCCCTTACAGAATATTCCGTAATACATTACAGAAAAAATCTACTTTTTAACAAGCTTCTCTGCAATACTTGACAAGTCTATCTCGTATTTGCCGGTGCCAACCTTTATCACAATCGGGCGTTGGTTAAATAGGTTCACAACATCTATCTCATATTTGCCGGGAGCCACAACGCGCACAGCCTCTAAGTCAAGAATAACCGCAGAATCAGCACTTCCGGATACATCTTTTTCTTTCAGTATTTCGCGCACATCTTTCTCTATTTCATCAAG
>JAUVEX010000139.1 GCA_030594585.1 archaeon
TGGTGGTTGCATATGACCTGAGGGAACACAACAGTCTCTATTTTCTCGAAATCATCGGAATTTCCGAAAATCATGCCGCTTTGGGGTCCTGGAAATGTCTTGTGTGTGGATGTTGTAATAATCTCAGCGCCCTCGCGCAGAGGATCCTGAAATCTTTTGCCTGCAATAAGCCCTAAAACATGCGCAGCATCATAAATTATACGCGTTCCGTAGGATTTTGCAAAATCTGCAATTTCTTTTACTGGATGAGGAAACAAGAAAAGCGATGCCCCGAAAAGAAGCACTTTTGGCTGTTTTTCCTCTATTTTCTTTTTTGTGGCATCTATATCTATATTCATCTCATCAACATCAAAAGGAAATGAAAAATCTTTTATGCCGATAAGACCGGAAACGCCGTGCCGTGTATGCGATACATGCCCGCCATTAGGTATTGAGCTTGAAATTATAGTATCTCCGTAATTTGTAAGCGCGCCCAATGCTGAAAGATTGGCGGTAGTGCCGCTTAAAGGCCGCAAATCAACATGCTTTGCGCAAAAAAGCTGTTTTGCAAGTTTCTGCGTCAGGTCCTCTATCTGGTCTACATACTGAAGCCCCTGGTAGTGCCTGCCAAATGGCTTTCCCTCAGCATACCTGTGGCCAAGGTCGGAAACATATATTTTATCAACTGCAGGGGAAGTCACATTTTCCGAAGCAATCAGGTTTATGCACTCTTTTTTTCGCCATTGGTTGTGCTTTTCTGTAAGTGATTCTATTTCATTTATGGCTTCTTTTGCATCAAGCCCTTCAATTGCTTCAACAGGTTCTGACATTTACATTACCTCTTTTTCCTTTAATTGCTTTAATGTTGGGTATCTGCCGCATCCAAGAGAGCCTTCAGGGCAGTATCCTAAACGAACACATGATGCTCCTGCATTTTCAAACAACAATGGCGCTACTTTTTTTACTTCAGCAAGCATTTTTTCCGCAATTTCCCGTAATTCCCACTGCGCTCTTGTGCAGCATCTAAGCGAGAAGAAATGCCACAATTCGCGCGCGTTCATGGTAATCATGATGTTTGTGTGTGATGCGTTGGGGTATACATATCTTGCGTCTTCTGGTGCAATTCCGCATTCTATAAGCTTATCGTATGCGTTTGATGCGTTTTTCATAGTTTCTAAGTATGTTTTTTTTACTTCTTCATTTTTTTCTATTGAGGGGGGCATAACAAACCCGAGTTCCTTGAATTTAACATATCTCTGGCTCTGCTGGGTGTATGAGGCAATCCTGTGGCGAACAATCTGGTGCGTGCATGCGCGGGATATTCCTTCAACACTGAAAGTAAAGCTTGCATGCTCTATTACGGAATGATGCCCATAATTAAGAACTCTTTTTAGGAATTTGTCGCATTCATCTTTTGTTTTTGTTTTCATCAATTCGTCTGAGCCTTCAGGGGAACACGATGTAAAAGCGGCAACACCCGCGAGTTTTTCAGCATCAGCAGTGTGCTTTAGAAGTGTGGCTTTCATGACAAAATGTTCTTGTTAAACATTTAAATGTTTATGCGACTTTGCTTTTCTCAATCGTTTGCTGCCAGTAATTATTCTAGAATAATAGGATGCAACGGCAGGAGAATTTTACTTCTGGCCTGCCGAGACATCAAATTCTCTGAAGGTTATATCGGTGGGATATAATCGCTTAAGCAAATAGGTATAGCGAACTATAACTAATTGCTCATCAATATTACTTTTTTCAATCTTTATATATTTTTTGGTTTTTTATGCTTAAATTACTGTTTTTTATCAATTAAATGAATCATATATAAACCTGCTCGAACTCTATTGCTCATCAATAGAATCAAAACTATAGCTCATCAATATAAATTTGTTAATCTAAATAATATCTATAAGCATAACAACTCCAAAAGAATGCAATGCGGTGTATTTTATGAACTCAATAGAAATTAAAGAAAAAATAATCTCTCTTTTAAAAACAAGGAAAGATGGCCTGTCTTCATCAGAGATACAGCGGCAGCTTAAAATCAACAGGACAACTGTAATGAAATATCTGCATATCCTGCAAACAGAAGGGCAGATAATATTTAAAAATAAGGGAATGGCAAAAGTCTGGAGTGTATCTGAAGCCCCTATTCTTGCATTTTTTTCTAAGAACTCAAACATATATGGAGAAAAAAATTATTTGAAAGAATTATTTAATACTTTGCAAGGTACCGGAATAATAATGCTTGACAAG
>JAUVEX010000069.1 GCA_030594585.1 archaeon
ATTACTTGATGAAAAAAACGAACCAAGAGGAAAAGAAATAAAGGATGTTATTGCAAAGGAGTGTGTTGAGCGCTTCCCGACGGTCGGAAAAATTGCAAGGACAATAGTTTAAAGGTGTTTGTAAATGAAAAAAGAATTTTCAAAAAACTGGAACAAAAGCAAACAGCCTCGAAAACAAAGAAAATATGTACATAATGCTACAACCAACATAAAAAGAAAGCTTTTGGGATGCAATCTGTCAAAAGCACTTCAAAACATATACAAAAGAAGATCTTTCACACTCAAAAAAGGCGACAGGGTAAAAGTCGCACGCGGAGCGAACAAAGGAAAAACAGGCGAAGTAACCAAAATATCTGTAAAGGACACGAAAATATACATCGCAGGACTTGTAACAAAAAAAGTGAATGGAACTGAAGTTCAGGTGCCTTTTCACCCGTCAAGCCTACAAATTACAGAACTTGACCTAAAAGATGTAAAGCGAGAAAAATCGATAAAGAAAAAAGAGACTAAAACCGAAGAAAAAACGAAAAAGCAAAAAGAGACTAAAAAAGAGTGATTATTATGCATATGAAACGACTTGGAGTATCAAAACATATTCCTGTAAAGAAAAAAGAATCAAAATTCATAGTATGCCCTGCAGCAGGACCGCATGCAAAAAGAGAATGCATACCATTACAGATAATTTTAAGAGACATCCTGAAATACGCAGACACGGCAAAAGAAGCAAAAAAAATACTTGCTCATGGCGATGTCTTTGTTGACGGAACCAAAAAAGGCGACCACAAATATCCGGTCGGTCTTATGGATGTTGTTTCAATTCCTAAAACCAAAGAATATTATAGGGTTATTGCAAAAGAAGGAAAACTCGTGCTTGCAAAGATTACAAAAGAAAAAGCAGAAAGAAAACTTGTCAGAATAAACAATAAAACAACAATAAAAACCGGTGCATCCCAGCTTAATCTTCATGACGGCAGAAACATCACAATTGCTGTTAAAGATGCAAAAAAACCAAAAGAGGATAAATACAATACCGGAGATACAATCATAATTTCCCTTCCAGACCAAAAAATCGAAAAACAACTAGAGATGAAAGAAGGAAACATGGCAATGATTACAAAAGGAAAACATGCAGGTGTTACAGGAAAGGTTAAAAAAATAATAAATCCTTCCGGCATGGAAAAAGGCAAAATAGTAATTGAAACAGCTGATAAAAAAGAAGCAACAACCCTTAAATCATATGCATTCATAATCGGCGAGAAAACGCCGGAAATTACACTAGAAAACAAGTGATATTTAATGTCTGAAAAAGAAAATAAAAAAGAGAATCCTATGAGGAAAATCAAGGTTTCAAAAGTAACCTTGAGCATTGCTCTAAAAGAGTCTGGAGAGAATATTGAAAAAGCATACACTCTTGCAGAAAGGCTTACAGATGCAAAACCCGTCAGGACTCTTGCAACAAGAAGGGCCAGAACTTTCCGTATCAGGAAAGGGCTTCCAATAGGCGTTAAAGTCACTTTAAGAGAAAACAAAGGTATTGAATTTTTAAAGAAAGTGCTTATTGCAAAAGAAAATAAGCTTTCCTCCAACAACTTCGATGATGAAGGAAATTTCGGTTTCGGGGTTGAAGAATACTTAGATATTCCGGGTCAAAAATACGATCCAAAGCTCGGCATGCTGGGCTTAAATGTAAATGTTTCTCTTGAAAGAGCAGGTTTTAGGGTAAAAAGGCGAAAAATACAGAAAAGAAAACTGCCTAAAAACCACAAGATAAATAAAGGAGATGCAATATCGTTTGCCGAAAAAGAAATAGGCATTCGAATAGCAAAATAATGGTGATTGCGTGGGTGAATACAAAAAATCATTAAAGGCTATTGAGCACAAAAAGCCAAAAGTTGCCAGATTCATGAAGCATAATGTTCCAAAGGACCGAAAAAACGGCCTTGGAAATGCAGTATGCCGAAGATGCGGCAAAAAAGGCATGGGTGTCATAAGCAAATACGGCCTTAACTATTGCAGAAGATGCTTTAGGGAACAGGCAAAAACATTGGGTTTTAAGAAATACAGCTAAAGAGGTTTTAAAATGAGACATAATCCGCTCGCAGATGCTTTAAGTGTTATGAAAAACGCAGAAAATGCAGGGAAAAAAGAGTGCATACTTAATATAGAATCAAATATGCTTAAATCCGTGCTCAGCATCATGAAAACTAAAGGATATATAGGGGATTTTTCCGTTGTTGACAAGATTGAAGGCGGAAAAATAAAAGTAATGCTTAAAGGACATATAAATGACTGCAAAGCAATCCTGCCACAATTTACAGTAAAAAAAGATGAGTATGAAAAATGGGAAAAAAGGTATCTTCTTGCAGTAAATGTAGGGACTCTTATAGTATCAACATCAACCGGCGTAAAAGCGCATAATGAAGTAAAAGGAAAATTTGGCGGGAAATTAATAGCATTTGTTTATTAGGTGATTTTTTTGGAAGAAACTATTACAGTGCCCGAAGGTATTGAAGCAAAAATGAGTGAGAATATGCTCTCAGTCAAAGGGAATAATGGCGAAATGGAGAGAAAATTCATCCACCCGCATGTTTCAATGGAATTAAAAGACGGCATTGTTGTAAAAACAGAGTCCGAGAGAAAAAAGGATCGCGCTGTTGTCGGAACATGGAAAGTGCATGTAAACAACATGTTTAAGGGCGTATCTGAAGGATACACATATAAAATGAAAATCGTGTATGTTCATTTTCCCATGACTGCAAAAGTTGAGGACAATAAAGTTGTCATAAACAATTTTGTCGGGGGAAAAGGAAAACGATACGCAAATATTGTCGGCGATGCACAGGTTTCAATCAAAAAAGAAGATATAGAAATTACCGGATGCGATAAAGAAGCCGTCGGACAGACTGCGGCAAATATTGAACAGGCATGCAAAAAGAAAAACAAGGACATCAGAGTATTCCATGACGGAATTTATATAACACACAAAGGATGATTATTATGACAGATATGCTTAAACTCCGCGCAGATATGAAAAAAAGAAGGCCTTCATTTGCCAGAAGCGAAGGAAGTTCCAAAAACACACGAAAAACAAAAGACGCCTGGAGAAAACCAAAAGGAAGAGACAACAAGCTTCGAAGAAGAGTGAATGGTGAAGGCGTTGTAAGCAAAGGATATTCTGTCCCAAACGCTGTTCGCGGGCTTCACGCATGCGGGCTTAATGATGTGATTGTTGAAAACAGCACACAACTAATAAATCTCGACCCAAAAACAGATGCTGCACGAATCGCTGCAACTGTCGGCACAAAAAAGAAGATTGTGCTGGTTGCTGAAGCAAAAAAACTCAAAATAAAGATTTTAAACCCGCTTTACAAAAAAAAGATAAAAAAGGAGAAAGAAGAAAAACCAAAAAAAGCTCCTAAAAAAAGCGATGATACAAAAAAGGCATATGAGACTGTAAAGGAAAAAGAGATAATTAAAAAGCCTGCGGAAAAAAAGAAGGCACCCATAAAACCAACCGCAAAAAAAGAGGCGACAAAAAAGGTATCAAAGTGATAAAAAGTGGATGACATTACATTCCTTCGGCTGTCTAAATTGCACTGCCCTAAATGCGGCATGCTTGGGAACACAAAAAAGATGTACAGCATCAATTTTTTTGAGTGCCCCGGCTGCAAGACAACATTTACGGAAGATGTAATCATATCAGCAACAAATGAAGAAGTTCCACTGGATAATAATTAGGTGTTAAAAAATGGATCTTAAAAGCCAGCGAAGAATGGCCGCAGAAATCATGAAAACCGGAACAACAAGAGTCTGGATCAATCCTGAAGAGACTGCAAAAGTCAATGAGGCAATAACCAAGCAGGATGTCAGAAACCTTGTAAATGGCGGCTTAATCTGCGCGCTTTCGATAAAAGGTACAAGCAATTCCAGAGCAAAAATAAAAAAAGTACAGAAGAAAAAAGGCAGGCAAAAAGGCCAGGGCTCAAGAAAAGGCACAAAGAACACAAGAACACCCACAAAAGAAAAGTGGATGAAGGCCATACGGGCAATAAGAAAGGAACTTAAAACCTTAAGAGACGCAGAAAAAATAACTGTCCGCGAATACAGGCAGCTTTATTCCTGGGCAACAGCAGGCAGGATAAAAGACAAGGCATACTTAAAGCTTCAGATAAAGAAACTAAGAGAGTAGATTATTATGACACACAGCAGATACTTAATGCATTTTAAAAGAAGAAGAGAGGGCAAAACAAACTATAAAAAAAGGCTTCAGCTTCTTATATCTAAAAAAACACGGCTTGTTGTACGCGTTACAAACAACCAGTTAATCGCACAATTTATAAGCTACAAGCAAAAGGGCGATACAGCCATTGTTGGTGTTGTATCCGGATCCCTTGAAAAATATGGCTGGAAAAATTCAAAAAATAATGTTCCTGCAGCATACCTTACAGGGCTTTTGCTTGCACAAAAAGCAAAGGAACATAAAATAAAAGAAGCAATACTTGATTCAGGATTACAGACTATGCGAAAAGGCGGAAAGATATACGCGACTGTAAAGGGCGTTGTTGACGGCGGCGTAGAAATCCCTGTTGATGAATCTATGTTTCCAACAGATGAGCGCATAAAAGGCACACATATAGATGCTTACAGAAAGACAAAAATAGCCGATGATTTCGAAAAGACAAAAACCAAACTGCAAACAGGAACACCGATAAAAAAAGAAAAAACAATTGCAAAAAGTCATGAAACTTTGGTTCAACCACGGACTAAAGTCCATGGCTTGGTTGGTTCGGTTTCAAGCCGTTCAAAGCCTCGCACCGCGCAAAAGCACGGTGCTTCAACTATTGAAAGTGATAAAAAATGAAATACGACTCAAAAAAAGATGTTACAACAACATGGATTCCAAAAACCGACCTTGGAAGAAAGGTAGTAAATGGTGAAATAACATCCATAAAAGAAATATTCGATAAAGGCCTTAAGATAAGAGAACCGGAAATTGTCGATTATCTTATTCCTGAAATAAAAGAAGAGATAATCTATCTTGGCGGAGTGCCGGGGAAGGGCGGCGGAAAGAAAAGAAC
>JAUVEX010000114.1 GCA_030594585.1 archaeon
CAAATGCCATTTGTATAAATCGCCATCTTGAAAAACCCTTTCTATATAAACTTTTTTATCTTATATTATACTCATGACATTGGAAGATGAAATAAAAAAGCTTGTTTTGGCAAATGCGGGCCAGCACGGAGGAAAAGCACAGGCAAGCGCTGTCATATCTCAGGCAATGGCAAAAATGCCTGAAGCGCGCGCGGACCCTAAAGAGACAATTGCGCTTATTGATGAGACTGTTAATCTTATAAACAAAATGCCTATGAAAGAACAGCTTTTAGAGATAAAAAAACTGGGCTTGTCTGTAACTATAAAAAAAGTTATAAGACGCACAGGCCTCCCCGAACTTAAAAACGCAGAAAAAGGTAAAGTGGTGATGCGTTTCGAGCCGTCGCCTTCAGGGGCTTTGCATGTGGGGCATGCTTTTGTTGTTATCCTTAATTCAGAATATGTGAAGAAATACGGCGGCAAGTTTTATTTGCGGTTCTCAGATACAAATCCGGATAATATTTGTGTTGATGCATACAAAATGATTCCAGAAGATGTCCGTTGGCTTACGAGTTCTGATTTTGAAATTGTGCTCCAGTCAGACAGGCTTGAGAATTATTATGAATATGGGATTGAAGCAATCAAAAAAGACCATGCTTATGTATGCACCTGCGAACCTGAAAAATTCCGCGAGCTTGTAAATGCAAAAAAAGCCTGTCCATGCAGGGCAATAACTCCTGAAGAAAATATGGTTCGCTGGGAAAAAATGTTTTCAGGATACAAACAGGGTGAAGCAGTTGTCAGGATGAAAACAGACATCACCCACAAGAACCCTGCAATTCGTGACTGGCCGGCGTTTCGCATCAATGATACACCTCACCCACGCACAGGCAGAAAATACCGGGTTTGGCCTTTGATGAATTTTGCTGTTCCTGTTGATGACCATGATTTTGGCATGACACACATAATCCGTGGCAAAGACCATATAACAAACACAGAAAGGCAAAAATATCTTTATAGTGCTTTTGCCTGGAAAATCCCCGAGTTTATTCATATTGGGCGAATTAACTTCACAGGCCTTAAATTATCAACAACACAAACCCGAAAGGCAATTGAGGAAGGAAAATATATGGGTTTTGATGATGTCCGGCTTCCGTTTTTGCGCGCATTTAAGAAACGCGGCTACAGGCCTGAATCATTCAGAAAATTTGTAACCCTTGTAGGCCCGAGTGCTGCTGACAAAACTGTCTCTTTTGAGTCTTTTATGAAGACAATAGACAGCTATAATAAAGCTATAATAGACCCGATTGCGCCAAGATATTTTTTTGTCCCAAAGCCTACAAAAATAAAGGTTGTAGGTATTCAAAAGACAAAAATCAAAGCTCCAAAGCATCCTGATGACAAAAAGATGGGAACCCGGGAACTTATTTCAACAGATGAGCTCTTTATTTCAAAAGAGGATGCAGAAAAACTTAAAAAAGGCTCGGTAATCCGCCTGAAATATGGCACAAACATAAGATTCAAAACAAAAAACAATGCGGAAATTAGCAGTGATAATGTCATAAAAGGAGTTCCCATAATACAATGGGTGTCGACAACAGCAAATGTTCCTGTAAAAATGATACTTCCTTCAGGGAAAAAGCTTGTGGGCTTTTCAGAACCCAATATAAATGACATCAAGGATTCTGTTGTCCAGTTTGAGCGTGTCGGATTTGCACGAGTTGTAAAAGAAGGAAAAGAGATTGTAGCATACGGGCTTCATAAGTAACTTTAATAAACTCTTTTAGACAAATATGTGTTAAAGGTGATGTTAAGTGTTTGGCGTAGGCAAAAAAAAGGATGAAGATGATGTTTCTAAAAACCAACAACCCGATATGAAATTTGGTCGGGATTTTGAAAAACCAGGAGATCTCATGGATTTTCCGTTAAAAAAAGAAATATCTCAAGAACCGATGCCTGAAGCTCCAATGCCGCAAAAATCACAACCATTGCCGCAGCCGCAAGCTCAACCAGTCGCACCGCCGGCCGCAAACACTGAACCAGCATCGATATCTCAAACACCTGATCCTGTAGGTAATCTTGAGCTTCCGCCATTGCCTGAAGCTCTTGAGCATCCATCAGCATCTGAAACAAATGTTTCTGAAGCGAAACCTGCAGAAAAAAAAGAAGAGCCGCCAAAAAATATACATATTTCTCAAATGCCTCCAAGCGGAGTTCCCGGACCTTTTACAAGGGCAAAAGGACCTGTATTTATAAGCGTAAAACGATACAAAGAAGTGATGTATTCTCTTAACTCGCTTAAAACCAACGCGAACCAATTAAGGCAAATAATCGAGAATTTAAAACATAATCGGGACACTGGAACGGATTTACTTTCAACAACAGCAGACAATCTTGCAGACTTAGAGCAGGATATTGAGAAAGTCAACGCGAGTATAAAGGCTTAATGAATTAATCAAGCCGCAAGAATTTAAGTGCCAACAGCAATAAAATCTTTTCCCATTTTTGCCAACCATTTAGAAACCTCGAATTCTATTTCTGTAGGTTTATCTTCTAAACTTGTCTGTTCTTTTTTCATTTTAAGTGGTATTGCCACATATGATTCTTTATTAAGATACTCACAGATGAAAAAACTAGTGTGCCCTTGTTTATGGGGTAATAAATCACATGAAAGTTTTGATGGATCAATTATAAGAACCAAAGGAATTGAATTATAATACTTACCCTTTCTAACAGCACAGAATAACGAGTCAATAGGGTTTTCTGCAAGATGAACTTCGTGAGTTTCCATTTCATATTTTGAATGTTTTTCAAGTTGTTGATTGTAATACTTTAAATTTGTACCATGATACAGTTGTTGATTGTAATACTTTAAATTTGTACCATGATACAATACATTCGGAAGCCTTTCTAATGTTATAGATTGTTGAATATTCATCAAATTATAACAGCTTAAAAACTTTAAATATCCTTGTTTTTGTTGTTATGATATAGTTGTACTTTACTCAGTACTCTTTTAACCAC
>JAUVEX010000092.1 GCA_030594585.1 archaeon
AAGGTGATTTTTGTGCCGTCAATTGCAGAGCAGGTATTAATTTATGTTAAGAAAAAGCCATATGTGCGTGAAGCACTGGAACAGGATATTGTCAATTACAGCGCGCTTTCACGAAAAATTGCAGACGAAATTCATGGCGCAAAATTTGATGCAGTAAAGGCAGCGCTTGTCCGTGCGGGGCGAAAACTTAAGAAAGACAGGCAAAAACAGGAAAAAGAGGTAATACGGCTTCTTGACAATTCACGGTTTAGCATACAGAATAAGATTGCAATAATTAGGTCAAAAGAGTCCTTAAAAATTGATGCGCTTGCCAAGACCAAAACACCAAGCGGGTATGTCTATGTATTGGCAGAAAAAAACGCAGAAAAGACAGGCATAAAAAACATTGAAACAGGATTGAGCATGATATCAATCGTAAGCCCTAAAACGCTTAAAGACATACCCGGAGTTGTGTCTTTTATTTTCTCAGCCCTTGCATCCGAAAGCATAAACATTTTAGAGACCGCATCATGCAGGGAAGACACAATAATTGTAGTGAATGAATATGACGCGCCCCTGGCATTTTCAACACTTGCAGAACGGATGAGAAATTAAAGCCGGCTCATCGGGTATTCACAACTTCATCTAAGAAACAGGGGGTTCAGTCCCTGAATCCATCAGTTGACGATCTTGAAATCATTGCCGACAATACACCAATTGAACAAATAACTTTAAGATGATTTCGAGATTAGGAACGATAGTGACGCCAATCTTGAAATCATTGCCAGCAATACAACAATATCTTCTAATACTTAAAAAGATGATTTCGAGACCAGGAACGCAAGTGACACAGTCTTGAAATCATTGCCGACAATGAATATATAGAACCAATACAAATATAAGAGGATTTCTAAGATTTCTGAACGCTAATGACCGTGCGCAAAAAATTTGAGCATATGCATAAGAAGTATGCCAAGCACAAATACGGTAAAATTAAGCAATGCTTTTTTTGTGTTTGTCTCTTTTCTGATTTCGGGTATCAGGTCAGATGCGGATATGTAAATAAAGCCGCCTGCTGCAAATGGCAGCAAAAAGGTAAGGGAATTGCCCATATATCCTGAAAGATAATATCCGAAAATACCTCCAAGAATGGCAGTCAATGCGCTTAAAAAATTGTAAAACAGTGCCTTGAGTCTGGTAAAACCGCCGTAAACCAGAACACCGAAATCCCCGATTTCCTGCGGAATCTCGTGCAATATAATGGCTATGGTTGTGACAATACCCAGAGGAATGTCTATAACAAAACTTGCAGCGATAATAAGCCCATCTACAAAATTATGCACCGCATCCCCAAAAAGATTCATATAGGCAAATGTATGAACCTGACAGTGCTCTTTGTGGCAGTGGCGCCAGTGAAGTATTTTTTCAATCAGAAAGAAAAACACAAAGCCGACAAGAACATAAGAGCAGATGTCGTAAGCTGCAATGCCGCGGCCCATGGATTCAGGTAGCAGGTGCAAAAATGCGCCACCCATAAGTGCGCCGGCAGACAAACCTACTAAAGAAAGCAATATTTTTTCAAGCAATTTTTCTTTTATTGAAAGTGCTAAAACGCCGACAAAAGAGAGAATACTTACAAAAAAAGTGCTTGCAATTATCCACAATAAAATATCCAATGTACCACCAATGACATTTTTTTGGAATCGAATCTTAATATGTCTATTCCTTAAGTTCGCTTAAATCCATGTTCAAAACAACGCTTGTGTCTTTAATTTTAAACAAGTGTGTTTTGCAATTGCAATCCGAGCAGCCGAAACGCGGAATCAATATTTCTGTTTCGCTTATTTTTTTTGCAATTTGGCATTCTTCTTCTTTCCCTGCGTTCTTGTAATATGCGTTTAAAACGCGTGCGTCTTTGCTGTCAAGAAGGTAATCAAGATGCCAGAATTTTTTCTTGTTTTTGGATTTGTGCCTAGATATTCTTTTTTCAAGACTGTTTTGCGCAGAGCCCACATAGGCATAAAGGCCCTTTTGGAAGCTTATGTTTCCAAGAGCGCCTATTTTCGCCTCAATATCCTTCTTTACTTCAAAAATAAGAACATACACGCCTTTCATTTTAACACAACAATTGCATGGTTTATAGTTATATATAGGTTCTTGAGAACTAATAACTATGTTATTCAACAGAGTTCACCACACAGCTATAATTGCATCGGACTTTGAAAAATCAAAAGATTTCTATGTAAATAAGCTAGGATTTGAGGTTATTGGCGAAGTCGACAGACCGGAAAGAAAATCAAAAATCATATATCTTGATGCCTATAATACCATGATTGAATTGTTCTCTTTCTCCGATTCGCCAAAAAGGCTTGCTTGGCCGGAAGCATGCGGCCTAAGACATCTGGCATTTGAGGTTGACAACATAGAAGAAACCATTGAAAAATTAAGCAAACTGGGCATTGAAACAGAACCAATTCGTGTGGATTTAAGAACCGGCAAAAAAATGACATTCTTCAAAGACCCCGATGACCTGCCATTGGAGATTTGCGAAAAATAATTGAATTGTCGCGCGTTTCTAAAAAAAATGGCGCCCCGAAGGAATTTCTCACATACTTAGTGACTTGATGCGAAGCATCAAGTTGCTCTTTTTTGCTTAAAATAGAACAGATTGACATCGAACCAAACGGCGTCAAACAACTCGCTCGAACGGAGTTTGCCGTTCGTTTTGCTCAAACTTTTTAGGGCTCAAAAATACAACAATCGGATTGATGCTCAAAGCCCGTAGAAAAAGTTTGTTGGCGAGCCCGAAGGGATTTTCATTCGCGAAGGATGAAAATACAGCGAAAGTTTCTTTCGCGAAATTTGAACCCTCGACCCCTAGGTTAGAAGCCTAGTGCTCTTTCTGGTTTAAGAAAAACTTACAAGAAGTTTTCCCAATATCCAGCTGAGCTACGGGCCCACACAATAAAAACACTATACTTCGTATCTTTTTTAAAGCTTTGTTTGGTTTGTGACCCATTTCTTGAAAAGCAACGCATCCTGTTCCATTAATGGGCTTTCGCATATTATTGTCGCATTATAGGAATTCTCTCTTAAAACATTAGCCAACAGCCGAAAATCAGGCTCAAATGACGATATCGCAAGATGGTGCTTTTCGTTTCCGTCTCTATATTTTATGCCGGTCATATGGCAATGGATGGGCGATACGCCTAAACCATCAAACCTATCCAGTATTGCCTTAAAATCATCTTTTGTTTTAAGGCCGCCATTGGTTCGCGCATGAATGTGGGCGAAATCAATTACCGGCGAAACATTGCCGCATTCTTCAACAAGCCGCGCAACCTCATCAACGCTTCCGAACTGTTTCTGGCGCCCCATAGTTTCTATTCCGAGTTTTGCTTTGCTTTTGAATTCAAGGCATGCGTTTTTTATGAGTTCAAATACCTGGCTTTTTGGCTGCCCCATATAAAAACCAGCATGCACAACAGCAATTTTAGCACCCATAGCATCTGCAATTCTAAGTGTGTCTGCGATGAATTTCTTGCTTTTGACAATAACTGACGGATTTATTGATGCTAGGTTAATATAGTACGGCGCGTGGCATGATAAAGAAATATCAAGTTTTTTTGCAATCTCGCCTACTTTGCGGGCAGATTCTTCGATCAAGTATATGTTTCGCACAAATGCAATTTCAAAGGCATCAAGCCCCAAATCAGAAACGCATTTAACACCGTCAAGCGTGCTTTTGCCTTTGCACGCAGCAGGAATCCCCGAAGTGCCTATTCTTACAGACATACTATTTCTTTTGTGTTGGTATTTATCTGCCTATCTATTAGGGGGGTA
>JAUVEX010000131.1 GCA_030594585.1 archaeon
TCTAAATCAAGCGATTTTACAAAAGAAGAATCTTTCTCGATTTTAAGGTATAGTGTGCTTTCATTTGCATCGCTTGTGTTGATTGTAACTGTGAATCTTATCTTGTCCCCGACAACAACAGAATCATCATCTGCAAGAATATTTATTTCAGGTGCGGTATTGTCTGCGGTGATATTTACTGAAACAGAATCATCCGTGTTTCCTGCGTTGTCTTTTGCAGCAACGCGTATTGTATGAACACCATCAGCAAGTTCTAATGAGTCATAAGTGCCGGTATAATATTCTCCCGAAGCTGCAAGAGTTTCAACCGTGCTGTTCCCATAAGAATCAGTAACATTGATTCGTACAGATGCAATGCCTGACAAAGTGTCTGATGCAGACACATTGACCAAAACCATGCTTCTTTGTCTGTCATTTGATTCCGGCGAATTGACAATAACTGTTTCGGGTGGTGTATAATCAACAGTAAGCTGATTGTATGTAGAACTAGTCATTACTTTATTTCCCGACTGGTCTTCGCAGGCAATATTATAGTCATGAACGCCCTCTGTTATCCCGCTTGCGCTTAATGTATTTGTTGTGCCATTAGTGATTTTAGTTGTATTTATTACTAAATTATCAATCAAAAGTTCACATTCAATTTCTTCGGCCATATTATCAATTGCTAAAAAAGAAACCGCAAAAGTAGAGCTATTTATTGTTACAACATCTGTCGGCTCTAAAATAATAATTTCCGGAGGAACGCTTTCAACAGGGATAATCCTCTCAACTGCTTTTCCCTGCATGCCGTCATTCTGAACAGCAACAGTAATTATCTGATATATTTCATTTTCAATAAGCGAAAAAGTTTTCTCCCATGCGCCCGAAACATCATCCATATAGTATTTCTCAAAATCATTGTCCTTGAGATTCCTTAAAAGAACATACGCGGAATCATTAGCGTAATCGCTCTTAATATTCAGGTCAAGTGATGTTCCCGACAATTCAAAATCAAAAGACGATATGCTTATGTTGGGGTTTGTGAACCGCTCCTTTAAAGGATAATCAAATACACCCACCAAATTTATTGTAATGTTCTCAACAATCAGATGAGCATTATCGCTTGATGATCTAAACCACCTGGAAGTATAATCGTTTTCAAAAACAAAATTGTCTGTTCCTGACAAAAATATGACATCCTGCCCTTCATGAATATTAAAATAGATATCATTCCCTACTCCGGGATTTGAAGCTCCAAGATGCCCTTCATCTATTTTTATCACAAGATTTTCAGAATAATAAGAATCAGAAGAATTCGCATAACCGGACAAAACATCCCCGAACCCTTCAGGATACTCGGGGCTGTGGAAATTGATTTTTGTATCTCCATTACCGTCATCATCAACCAAAAGTTCGCTTACTTGTATATATGGCCCTAAAAGATACAGATTGCTTGGTTTTCCTATAGATGACACATATACATCACCGGGTGCATTAAGCCCGAACAGCATCTGGACAGAGCCTATTGAAGAATCATCATACATCAAAAATGCATTATTTTCAGGAGTCAAAAACTCAAGTTCTTCATAATAATTTGTGTCTGTAAGATTTACAATATTTTCCATTGGGTCTATATCCCACACAAACGAAAAATCATGTGCTTCCGGGTTCTTTGCCTTATACCAGAACTCATTATTTCCTGCAACAGCCAAATCATCAAGAGGCCCGCGCTTGTTTATACGGCATTCAGACTTGCAGTCAATGTCAACTGTCGCGTTTTTTATTTTCAAGGAAAGTATTGTAAGTTGTATTTTGTCATTTAATGTCCTGATTTTAAAGGCATCTGTATTTTTAACACCGGAAAGCTCAAGTTCCTGCATATAATATCCTTCATAAAATGTATTCTTGAACAGCACATCATTTACTTTCACAAAATTAGCATACACATTGGTGTCTGTTGGATAATCACCAATTCTTCCAAAAACAGCACTTGAGCCATCCGGAGAATCAATCACATTAAAATCCGGCGACAGTCCGGATATTATCTCAAGAGTGCCTAAAATAACAATATTTCCAATAATCCCTGTATATCCGCCATTGAAATACTCGCCAATATAAACAGCTCCGCCCGAACGGATGTGCAAACCTGTAAGCTCAACTTCACTTAAAGGCGCGCTTGTTCCGAAAACAATTGTGCTGTTTGAAGATATGCCTGTCTCAACAATATAAATCATGTCTTTGGTGTATGATGAAAGAATGTCAAAATCAATTCTGTCCCCACCCCCTGCAATAAATGTCGCATTAACCGTAAGATTCATGGATTCATCAAGCAGTATCTCATCAACATAACTGTGGCTGTTAAATATTGTCTCAATTGCAACAATGCTTCCGCGCGTTGTGTTGGCGGTTTCGCCTGCCGAATAGTTAATGCCATCAATCTTGACAACAGCGCCGGAAGATAGGTTATCTATATGAATGAATAGTTTTGTATCAAATTCAAATGTTTTTGTTGCATTGCCTGTGTTTCCTGCGTTATCAACGCAGGATATCGAAATGTG
>JAUVEX010000074.1 GCA_030594585.1 archaeon
GCAGATTATGTCTATTGGTCGCAAATACATATATAAGTTTTTTGGGTGGTATGTGCCAGAAGAGCAGTGAATGAAAAAATAATGTCTGGGCATAAAACAAATTCAACAGCCGTTATGCGTCTCCACACACAAAACAAAAACATTAAAATTTAAATCTGCATCACAAACAGACAATCATGTTAGATGCCAAATTTACCCTCGCGCAAGAACAAAACACTGAAAAATTTAAGACTGGCTGCAAGCCATTAGATGATCTTCTTTTAGGTGGTATTGAAAAAACCGTAATTACAAATGTTTATGGCCCGTCAGGTTCAGGCAAAACAAATCTTACCATACAGGCAGCTGTTTCATGCATAAAAGAAGGCAAAAAAGCAGTAATTATAGACACTGAAGGAGGTGTTTCGGTTGAACGCTTTGCCCAGATGCACAAAAAAGAGGCCTTAAAAGACCTTTTTATCTACAGCGCCCACACCTTTTTAGAGCAGCAGCAAGCAATAAAAGAATTGGAAGAGCTTGTGAAAAAAGAAAACATAGGATTCATCGGCGTTGATTCTCTTGTGTCTTTGTATCGCCTTCACATGCACAATGACAAAGTGCAGGAAGCAAACCAGAAATTAAGCACACAGCTTGCAGTGCTTTCTACAATATCACGAAAGAATGCAATTCCCGTGATAGTCACAAATCAGGTTTATTCAGATTTTGAGACAGGAGATCTCGAGGTTGTTGGGGGGGATATCCCTAAATACGCATCAAAATGCCTTATTCGTCTTGAAAAAAACGACAATGCAAAAAGAACAGCAACTGTAATGAAGCACAGAACCCTTCCGGAAGGCATATCATGCGACTTTGAAATAGCATCTGAAGGCCTTGTTGCAGCAAAAAAGAAGCTGGGTATTTTTTAATCCAATGGTTCACATGCATTCCAAAGCATTTCAAAATACGCCTTAAACCCATCTGAAGTGTCTTTATTTTTTATCAAAATGCCGATTGGTTCGTTTGAGCTTATCAAAAGCGCGGTTTTATCCCCGTATATATTTATTGAAAGCGGCGAAGCATATTCTTTAGGCATTACTTTGGTTTCAGTATATTTGAGATTTTTGAATTTTTTTGCTCTCAGAACATCTTCTTTTTTGAATATCATTTTGTTTTCGATTTTTAGATTGATCCGTTTTTTGTTAAAAAGCGCAAACAACACACTATAGTCTTCTATTGCCTGGGCGCCGATTACAAGATTTTGTTTTCTTTCCCGTAGTATGTCCCAAAGTATTGTCTTTATTCCTTTTTTCCCTTTATAGATTGTGACTTCTTGTTTATTCCCTGAAAGCTTTTGGGTAAGTATTAATTCGGGCAAAAGATTGTTGAAGATTTTTTCCTGTTCGTTTATTTTTTCCTTTTTTTCATTCAATATGTCTTTTAATTTGTGCGGGTCTGCGGCCTCAAAATATTTTTTGTTTGCCTTAATGACATAACTTATAAGCCCTTTGTTTAGAAGTTTTTCAATATTATCGTAAATTGTCCTTCTGTGGATGCCTGCCTTTTGGGAAATCTTGTCAGCAGTGGATGAGCCAATTTCAAGAAGCGCCAAATATATTTTTGATTCATTCGGGCTCAGGCCAAGTTTTTCAAGCTCTTCTGGTTTCATAATGCTTTATTGTGTTCTAAATTATATATACTGTGGTGGTATATCCTCACCACATAAGTTAATCTGTTGTTGCACATAACATATATTACAAAATAATAACCTTTGTGTTAGTCAGCATAATTAATGCGGCTGCAAGAGTATTGGTTGGTTTGGTGTTTTTTTGACATATGGCGACTGGTTAATAGATCATGGTTTAAATAAGGGAGCAATCTGGCCAAAAGAAGAACTTCCGGCATACGCGTTTAAGCATGAGATATTTGAAAATCTCGAAAAGCCGGTAGCATGGAACGACGGCATACCGCGATATTTTAGGGTAAGTCTTAGAAATTTAGAGAATAAAAAATTCCGTGACAGCCTGTTTTATGCATTTTATCAGGTAATCACTGAAAAAGTAATGCCTGATATCCCTGAGGGGTATAATATAAAACTATTTTCTCTTCCGGAGGCAGGAAATACAATAGCAACGTTCATGAACGACTATTTCAGTATTCCTGCAGTAAGGATAAGAAAAGATTGCCTGCTTTATCTGGATTTATCTAATGAGTACAAACACATGGTAGAAAATTTGGGCGAGAAAGACCCGGAATTAAAGGATTTTATTGATCAACGGGCGAAAGAATATATGGCGCGAGCTTTGCCCGGAAACGACGGCAAAGTAACTAAAGGAAAAAACCCTCTTTTGGATGGTTCCTTGGAAAAGAATGATGCGGTTGTGTTTATCGATAATGTAACAAGCGGGGGGGCTTCTAAGGAGCAAGGTTATTATGTTGTGGAAAAAATAGCGGAATCAAAAAATCTGGTTGTCGGTGAAGATATTAAAATCTTTGGTTCTGTTGTCGGTGTTCTAAACAGCAAAGCCGCTCTTAAGGCTCTTGAAAAAAAGGGATTGAAGACATATTGTATTTGGTCGCTTCCGGAATTAGAACAAAGAATTTATGAAAGTATTGTAGATAATCAAAACAAAGGGCCTAAAGAACAAATAGATTCTTTTAATGAATTGGAACGGTTAAGACTTAAGCAGATAGGTGAACTCGGCTGGTCTGATTTAAGAATACCCACAGTCTAAAACCATAACTTTTAAAATATTACCATCTAACTATAATCTCCAAGTATTGTTAATTTAAATTAAGTTAAGTTAATTTGAGGTAGATTTTATGAATATATATGATATAATTTTACAATCTGATGCTGTAAAACTCGGCGAATACGAGATATATCCCGGGACAACAACACCCATTTATTTTGATATCTCTGAGATAATTTCAAATCCCCGCCTTTTTGACATGATAACCGATATGCTTGCAGACAAGCTGCGGGAAATAAATCCTGACAAAATTGCAGGCGCATTTACATCAGGAATACCGCTTGCAACCGCACTAAGCTTAAAGACAAACATCCCTATGGTTTTTATACGGAGAGAAACAAAAACACACGGATTAAAGACCGCAGTTGAAGGGGTTTTAAAGCCGGGAGAGCGCGTGGTTTTGATAGATGATATGATAACTGAAACAAAACATAACATCCCGTTCATAAACATAATCAAGGCCACAGGAGCCAAAATAACCGACTTTCTTGTAGTTGTTGATTACGGCCTTGGCGCAAAAGAGGGGCTTGAAAAACAAGGCGTTTTTGTGGAATCACTTACAAAAATTTCAGAAGTGGTATCAAAACTTGCAGGCCGCGGCATAATCACAAAACAAAGAGCCAAAGAAATCAATTCTAAAATGCATAAGTAATTGTTTGTGTCGAGTGACACATGGTTTGTTTTCAGATGCAACTTAGTGACCTGCCTGTAGCAAAGATTTAAAAGTATTCAATAATCACAATTTTTATGTCCAAAAAAATTAATTATGCGGATGCTGGCGTCTCTATTAAGGCGCAGAATGAAGTTACTGGAAAAATAAAATTAATTCTAAAGGATTTAGGTTTGAACTCCGACGGCATGTTTGGCGGAGCAATAGATGTTTCCGAATTTAAAAATCAAGAATCCATACCTATCGGAATTTCATGCGCATCAATATCAGAGCAGACAAATTCTATGGACTCTGGAAAATCCACATTAAAACAGGCATTGGACAATATGCCTTCTGGAGCAAAAGCAATAGCAAGTTTAGATTATATTGCGGGTCCAAATATGGATGACGAAGTTGTTGATTTTGCTACGGGTGTTGCAATAGGAAGCATAGAACATACCTTTCCGTTAGTTGGTGGTGAAACCGCTCAGATGCCCGATACCTACCGTTCTATGGGTTCCGGGAAAAGAGATACAAGAGATGCATATGTTCACATAATCCATCATGGAAGTACACAATCAAACACCATAGATCTTGCTCCCTACATAGAAGGAATGGAACAACCATTGCTTGTTGCAAGCACTGACGGTACAGGCACGAAGACCGATATCGTAAGGCAGGCAATAGATATTGTCGCTCACGGTTCTAATGATATAAGTGCAGTTGGTGCAAAACCAATTGCTGCGGCATTTTATGTTGTAGGGAATGTTTCAAATGAAGAGTTAGAGCGAATTGCAAAAGACGCCGTTCAAACATGTGATGGTTTGGGAATTCATTGTTTGGATATTTATGTTGATCAAAAGCCGGATGTTTATGCTCTGGGCAAAGTAGATATCGCAGGAACACTAATAGGTGTTGTGGATGCGGAAAATATCATTACCGGAGAAAATGTTGTTGATGGTAATGTCATTATTGGACTTGCAACAGACGGGCTTATGACAAATGGATATTCGCTTGCAAGAAATGTGAAAGACAAACAACTTGCAGATTGTCGGCCCGAAGAAAAAGAGCAATTAGAAATTGATATAATAACAGAGCTTTCAAGACCGCATGTTATTTATAGGGATATATTGTTTGGAAACGATGAAAAAGAAGGTATTTTTACAAAATTTAAAGGAAAAATAAATGCAACCGCCCATATAACCGGCGGAGGCCAGAAAGACAACATCGAACGGATGGTGCCGGACGGTCTTTGCGCCGAAGTTGAAAAAGGCGTGCTTCCTTATCCAAAAATAATAGACTATGCAAAACCATATGTTACTGAAGAAGGTCTGTTTGAAGCGTTTAATATGGGCGTTGGTTTCACAGTTACAGTAGAGAAGGATGTTGCAGATGAAGTTGTAAAATATGTGAATGATAATTTCAGGTATGCTTTAGATGGTGTCGATAG
>JAUVEX010000122.1 GCA_030594585.1 archaeon
GGCTTTTCCTTTTTGTATTCTTCAAGAGTCTTTTTGCCAAGAACGACATCCACATAATCAGAGTCAAAAATCCTTACATGAAATGGTGTTCTTGAATCAGGCGCCTTGTTGTATATGAATTCAAATGTACATTTCCTTAAAAGAGGGTCTGCTATCTTTACGGTTCTTCTGTTAAGGATTCCGTCGTCATCATAATGCATAATGTCTGCAGTACCGGCATCAATGCGTAAAACATCCTCCTTACTAATTCCCAAGCGATTAAATGCCGAGTTCTCTGAAGCGTACGCTATTTGGCCACCATCCATACTTTTTTGATCCGCGCGCCACAAAGGCCGAACACCATATCTATCTCTTGTAGCAAATGCCTCAATATCACCATCAATGCATACAATCCCTGTAAGAGCATACGCCCCAGGGATGTTTTTCGAAACAGATTTAAGCGCTGCTTCAACACCGCCTTTTTCAATGACCCCCATCAATATATAAGCCGCAAGAGATCCGGAATCCGATGAAACTGAATGATGATCCAGATCATACCCTGCCTTTTCTATCCAACGCTCAACTATATCCTTGTTGACCTCTCCATTGTGCGCTATGCTTATCCATGTCTCATTTTCAGGAACAACATCAAAATAGAAAAGCTCCCCATTCGTTCCACCATTCAAGGCTTCAAGTTTTTTATCCGTACAGAAATATGTAATTGGCTGGGCGTTTGATATGCCTTCATAACTGCCTTTTGTAGTGAACCTTGTATGCACTAGATTTGCAGGACCGCTTAAGTTTTGCAGGTACCCATAGAGCTGAGGATTTATTTCCCTATATTGTTCGGGACTTGAAGAAGGAAGAACAATATCTATCGGATAGCTGCTTCTAATCCTTGTAAGAACCGGTGTCTTGTAATTTAAATTCAGGCCACTTACGCCGCAGTTGTCCTTGCCACGATGCTTAACATTTTTTGCAATACCAATTGCAAGAGAAAGAGTATTCTCGTAAGAATTAATATCCTGAGCAAAAACCCCGCCAATACCACACATACTGTTATTATCGCGCAAACATTTTTAATCTTATTTGCCTGCGCCGAATTCCCAGACCGCATCCCCAACGCGATGTATGCTCTTTACAACCTTTCCGCTCGTAAGCTCTTTCATATCCGCTGCATCAAAAAGAGCAATTCCTATTACAAGCGACTTTTTATGCTCGTGGTCGGCAACAACAACATATGCGTCTTTCTTTACATTTTCACCAATTTCGACAATCCCGGGTCTCATGACATCCGCACCTTTGCAAACAAAAGGAATTGCCCCTTTATCAACAAAAACTGCCGGGAAATTCTCAACGCCTTTGTCAAGCACAAGCCGTAATGCCGGATATATATCCTTTCCGGAATAGAAAAATGATGGAGACCCATTTACAAGAATTATCTTTTCTTCATCTTCTGCAATCTCTACAATGTCTTTTTTAGAAATTCCTGCTTCAGGATAAAGAGCGATTATCTCCTTTATTTCCTTTTTGGATAAGTTGTGGCGCTTCACAATAAACTTATATGAGTAGAACATTTATAAAAATTAGCAAAGCACTACATATACAGATACGATATGACTCCAAAACATCACGAGAAAAATAATGTCAAGGGGCATTCATCCACTTCTTTAAAATACATTTTTGTAACTGGCGGCGTCATGTCCGGCCTTGGAAAAGGAATTCTTTCATCAAGCATATCTGCACTTCTTGAAGCAAGAGGATACACCGTTGCGCCTATAAAAATAGACGGATACCTAAATGTCGATGCAGGCACCATGAACCCCATAGAGCACGGAGAAGTATTTGTCTTAGATGACGGCACTGAATGCGATATGGATTTAGGCAATTACGAGAGATTTTTAGATAAAGCGCTTACAAGCGAAAACAGCCTGACTACCGGCAAAATAATGCAGTCTGTAATCCAGAAAGAAAGGCGCGGAGAATATCTTGGAAAAACAGTCCAGATGATACCTCATGTCACAGGCGAAATAAAGCAGTGGATTAGAACTGCCGCCAAAAAATCAGATGCTGACTTTGTTGTAGTTGAAATAGGCGGGACTGTTGGTGATCTTGAAAACCAGATGTTTATAGAGGCTGCAAGAGAGATACATTCTGAAGAACCTAAAAAAAATGTGGCATTTGTCCATTTGACGCTTGTACCGGTTATGGGTGTTGTTGGCGAACAGAAATCAAAACCAACTCAGCACAGCATAAAAGAGCTTCAGCATATGGGAATTCAGCCGGATATAATTGTAGCAAGATCTGAAAAAATGCTTGACGAAAATATTATCCGCAAAATAAAACTTTTCGGTGATGTTAATTATGTCATCTCTGACCCGGATTTAAAAAGCATTTACGAAGGCCCGGTTTTCTTTGAAAACGAAGGCCTTATGGCAGCCATTGAAGACACACTTAGCTTACCCAAAAAAGAAACAGGCACAAAAGACTGGAAAATTTTCATAAATAGCCTTCTTGACGGCGAAAAAACAATTACAATTGCAATAACCGGCAAATACACCCAACTCCACGATGCCTACACAAGCATATTTGAATCATTGGCTCACGCATCTGCAAAAAACAAAGTCAGATACAAGCTGAAATGGGTTGAAACAACAAATTTATCATATGACGATGCAAAAAAAGCACTTAGCGGCGTTGATGGCATAATTGTCCCGGGAGGCTTTGGTTCCCGTGGTGTTGAAGGAAAAATCAACTGCGTTAGGTTCGCACGGGAAAACAACATGCCATTTTTAGGGCTCTGCTACGGCATGCAGATAGCGACAATTGAATATGCAAGAAATGTCTGCAGGCTTAATAGTGCAAATACCCCGGAAGTAGATAAAAACACACC
>JAUVEX010000015.1 GCA_030594585.1 archaeon
GGAACTATTGCATCTAAAGTAGATTATGAAACAGGTGCTGTATCTGCATCATTTTCGCCTGAAGAAATCCTGGCGATGTTTCCGGAAATTTCAAGGATTGCAAACTTCAAATCAAAACTGATTGCAAATGCACTATCTGAGAACCTAAGATTCGCGCACTACAACATGTTTATCGATGCAATCACAAAGGAGATTAAAGACGGCGTTGACGGCATAATACTCACCCACGGGACAGACACTATGGGCTATACTGCAGCAGCGCTCTCCTTCGCGCTTGAGAATGTTCCAATACCAATTATAATTGTAGGCGCCCAGAGGTCATCAGACAGAGGTTCAAGCGATGCTGAAATGAATCTTGTATGTGCATCGCACTTCATTGCGAAAACCAAGTTTGCCGGTGTCGCAATCTGTATGCATGGCAGCACAAGCGATACCAAATGCGCAATCAATCCTGCGACAAAAACAAGAAAAATGCACACATCAAGACGCGATGCATTCAGGGCAATAAATGCAGGCAAAATAGCAACCGTTGATTCAAAAACAGGAAACATTATTTTTGAGACAAAAAATTACCCAATAAAACAGGACAAAAAAATGGTTGTCCGCAAATTTAAGGATGTTAAAGTCGGAATCTTAAGAGCGCACCCAAATATGACTAAAGAAGAGATTGGCGTTTACACAAAAAACAAGTTTGACGGCCTTGTGATAGAAGGGACGGGTCTTGGGCATTTAAACATAATCGCATTTGATGATAAAAGCAAGCCAAACGAAAAAGTTTTCGACAAACTCAAAAAACTCATCAATTCCGGCTGTGTTGTTGTAATGACATCCCAGGCAGTTTATGGCCGGGTAAACATGAATGTATACAGTGCGGGGCGAGAGCTTATATCCATCGGTGTTCTTGGAAATATGACAGACCTGCTGCCGGAAACTGCATTCATAAAACTTTCATGGCTTTTATCCAACTTCAAAAAAGAAGAAGTAAAAAAATTGTACGGAACAAACCTTCGCGGCGAGATAACTGAAAGAAGCGAAGAAGAATTTTTCGAGGATTAAATAATTCTCAGCAAACTTTAGCGCCGATTTTTACTTTTTCAACAACAACCGCGTTTTTGCCGCACAAAAGCTCTTTTTTATTGTATGCGACGCGATTGTATTTTACAATTTCCATTTTTACAGATTCAAAATTCTTAAAATCAATTGCTTTTGCAGGCGCCTGTTTTATCCCATCAACCGTAACCCTAACCCCCGGTTTTGCTTTAGGGGCAAAAAGTACACTCACTTTTTCTCCGTCATCCGCAGCAAGTATCATGCCGTTTGACTCAACGCCGCGCAATTTAGCAGGCTTTAAGTTGTAAAGGACACAGACAATTTTTCCTTCAAGCTCTTTTTGACTATAGTTCTCTTTTAGTCCTGCAACAACCTGCCGTTTTTCAGAACCCAAATCCAGTTGAATTACATAAAGCCGGTCTGCTTTTGGGTGATTGGAAACATTTAGTATTTTGGCAGCCCTGATGTCAAGTTTTGAAAAAGGGTCTTGTTCTGTTCGGCATTCGATTTTTTCAATAAGGACTTTCGGCTTTTTTATTTTTTCATTGGGCTCTAAAACACCCCACTCAGGGTTTTTTAAGTTAAGCATATCCTGCAATTTTTTAGCAGTATCCGGAATCACAGGCTCAATTACAATGGAGAGTGTCGCTATTGCCTTTATGGAAAGATAAACAATTTCGTCTGCCTTCTTTTTGTCTTCTTTTATCTTTTTCCATGGCTCGTTTTCATTGAAGTATTTATTGCAGTGTCTGACAAATTCCATAATTTTTTCAAGACCCCGCTTAAGCTCCACAGCATCGAATTCCGCACCAACATCTTGAGGGAGTGCATTTATTTTTTTCAAAAATGGCTCGTTTTTTGAGACTTTGATATTTTTCGGAACATGACCTCCATAATTATTGTTTGCAAAAGTCAATGCCCTGTGGACGAAATTGCCGAAATCATTTAAAAGCTCTTTATTGATTTTTCCCTCAAACAGTCCCCAGGAAAAATCAACATCTGTTGTATTATTCGGTGTAGTTGCTGTAAAATAATACCTTAAATAGTCTGCCGGATATTTTTCAAGAAAATCTTTAAGAAGTATGAATGTTCCCCTGCTTTTGCTCATTTTCTCACCATTGACTGTAAGATACCCCCGTGTAGGAATTTTGTGCGGAAGCGAAAAACCGGCAGAGGATAAAAGCGACGGCCAGAAAAGATAATGGAAATAAACAATGTCTTTTCCGATAAAATGATATATTTCAGCATCCTTTTTCCAGAACGCTTCCCAATTTTTTTTGTTTTTTTCCGCCCACGAAACAGTTGATGAGACATAGCCTATTGGTGCATCAAGCCAGACATAATAGTATTTGTTTTTCTCGCCCGGAATCTTAAAGCCGAAATAAGGGCCGTCTCTTGTGACATCCCAGTCCTTAAGGCCGTCTTTAATCCAGTTTTTAACATAATTCACTACATCGCTTTGAAGATTCTTGTTTTTCAAAAGCCAGTCTTCAAGCTCTTTTGAAAACGAGGACAGCTTAAAAAAGAAGTGTTTTGTCTTTTTTTGTATTGGCACAGCTCCGCAGAGTGCACATTTTGGTTTAAGAAGTTTATCTTCTGCATTGTATGTCTTTCCGCATTTTTCACACGAGTCCCCGTATTGGTCTTTTTCACCGCAGAAAGGGCATGTGCCTTTCACAAACCTGTCAGGAAGGAAACGTTTGTCTTTTGGGCAGTATGTTGCTTCAATCTCTTTTTCATAGATGTATCCTTTCTTTTTTGCGCTGTTGAAAAAATAGTCCGCCATTTCTTTGTTTTTATTTGAGTGAGTGTAATGGAATTCATCAAAAGATATACGCGCGTTCTTGAAATCGCGTGCATGTTCGCCCCTCCATTTCTTTACAAATTCTTCAGGCTTTATGTTTTGCTTCATAGCATTTAGCTCTATTGGCGTGCCGTGCTCGTCTGTAGCGCACACGAAAACAACGGTATTTTTTTTGAGCCTATTGTATCTTGCAAAAATGTCTGCCGGAAGATAAGTAGATGCAATATGTCCTAAGTGAAGCGGGCCGTTTGCATATGGCAGGGCGGATGTAATAAGAATTTTTTTAATATGATTGCCTCCTGTATCTACACCAGTATCAGAATTGCATCTGGTGCCTTTCTTTCATGAGATTTATCATCTTTGCTTTTTCAGCGCGCTCTATAGAAAGAAGAGCTGTTTGTGCTGCATGAACATTGACGGTAAATGATTCAACGCCAAATGAAATCATGTTGTCTATAAAAGATATATCTTCTGAAAACCCTTTAATAGTTGTTGAAACTTTGCTTTTGTTTAATATACTTATGGCTTGGCGCATGGCTGTTGTGAATGCCGGATGTGTTGTGGCCGCATGATTTGGCTGCGGCTCTGATGCAAATGATTTTGCCAGTTTTTCTGCATCCAATACTGCAAAGTTTATTCCCTCTTTCACAAGTTCTTCTAAAACGAATACTTGTGTCGGCGAATCAATAAGAACACCTAATTTCAGTCTTGACAAATCAAGACCCGCCTGTTGTGCCATCGTCCTTATAGCCTGTATTTTTGCAGGGTGGTCGATTAAAGGCACTAACACACCAATGTTTGTGTAACCCCGTGCGGAAACATCAATCAGGCATGAAATATCACTTTGCATTGTTTTTTCACCAACTGCCGATATCTTAAGCCACACTTCTGTTGGATAAAATTTTTCAATGAGTTTAGAAACTGCATTTGAATTGATTGTCATTGTCGATTCCGGGAAGTTTGTGCTTGGAGTAAATCCATTGATGCTTGGCATAGGTTCCTGTGTTTCTGTTTGGGGTGCAGTATTTCTGCTGTAAAATGTCTTAAGGTCTATATATCCTATACCGTCATGCTTTTCCTGTATTGAATTAAGCTCTGTTAAATCAGAAATGTTGTATTTTACTTTTATTGCGGTCTGTGTGGGTTCACTCGAGGTATGTCCTGAATTTGCCGGCATTTCATTTTGGGCAGGATATGCAGGTTGTGTGTTTTGGGGTGCCTGTGGCTCTTTTGGAATTTCCTGAGGATTCTGTGCATTTGGGTATGCTGTTGGCTGTGGGAACTGCTGCGGATTTGATTGGGGTGGGTAATTTTGTGCTGTTTGTGTCGGAATATTCTGTTCGGGCTGTTGAGGCATTCCTTGCGTTTGTGGATAAAATTGTGTGTTTTGCGGCTGCGTTTCCTGAGGGGGGTATTGCGGCGGATAGGTCGCAGGAGCAGGCATTGGAGCCGGTGGGCGGGATTCAAAAACAATACCTTCTTTTGCATTTACCGTAACAGTTACGCCTTCATGTATTTTTCTAGTTGCCTGCTTTGTGCCGCAGACCATCGGAATTCCAAACTCCCTTGCAATTGTTGCCATATTCGAAAGAGTTCCGCCTTCGTCTGTGACAATTGCAGATGCCTTAAGAAGTGCAGGCACAAGATCTGTTGTTGCGTAACCCGAAACAATTACATCCGGACCTGAAAGTTTTGAAAAATCAACATCATTGTATATGAATGTTACAATTCCTGTTTTTGTCTTGGCAAAATTACCGAACCCCGCTATTGTTGTTCCCTGCATTTCTATAGGGGGTTCTTGCATCATGTCTTGTTGCGGGATATATACTGGTGTTGACTGTAGGATATACACCCTGTTTTTGTATATCGCCCACTCAATCATTTGAGGCCTTCTGAAATGATTATGTATTTTTTCGCTTAATGAAAAAAGAACTTTAAGCTCATTTACACTCAATACTCTTTCTTCTTTTTTAGTTTCAGGTATCTGGTCTTTCTGAAGGCCGCCGTTCATAGGGTCAATAGAATACTGCCAGTCTTTGATGCTTATTTTTTTATCAATGATATGTCCGGTCTCTTTGTCGATTACATATTTGTCCGGGGTAACCACCCCGCCGGTAACACCCTCGCCAACACCCCACAACCCTTCAATAACTGTTTGCGTTCTTGAGGCATTGGTAGGATTTGCCGTGGCTATAACGCCTGATTTTTCTGAAAGAATCATTTCCTGAACAATTATTGTCATAAGGCTGTTGTGCGGTATATTGTTCTTAAGCCTGTATATTATTGAGCGAAAAGAAAAATAAGATGCCATGCATTTTTGTATTGCCTTTATTACGCCCACGGTGCCATGCACATAATAGTGTGTGTCCTGCATCCCGGAAAAACTTGTCTTCTCCTGTGCTGCAATTGGTGACGCACGCACAGAAACATAAACATCGCTTCTTCCGGCGTCTATTATGCTTTTTGCAACATCATTCAGTTTTTGCATATCTTCAGATAAATTAAATTTTCTGTAGCATTCCAGTATTTCATCTTCAAGAACCTGCGGGAATTCGGTTGAAAGAATTGCATCTCTTAATTGTTTTGAAATTTGGGACACCGCAGGGTAATCATCAAGGGTTGCATGAGCCAAAACATCCCATACTTTTTCTTTTAGGCCTGTTTGCGCAAGAAACGAGTCAAACAATGATGCCGAAATAACAAAACCCGGGGGTATCGGATACCCGGAATTAAATAGTGCTGTAAGGCCTGATGCTTTTTGGCCTATCGTAGACACTTCGTTTTCGGCTAAATCACTGAACTTCGTGCAGTTGGACATATAAATCACATGAACTTTTTTGTCTGCTATAGTTATATAATTCATACGATGTTCAATTTTTATATATGTTTCATGAAAAGTTATGGCTTTCAGAAAAGCAGCGTTAAGGCCTTAAAACATCATAGCATATTTTACGCCGGCAATTGTTTTTATATGCGCCTCGTAAAGAATGCCATTTTCTACAAGAAATTCAATAGCTTTGTTCCCGCAGATATTCGCCGTATGCGCATCTTTCAATATTTCAAGAAGCTCTGTTTTTGTTATCAGAACATCACAGAAAAAATCCCGGTCAATATCAAGGACAAGCTCATTTTCTTCAAAAATCTGTCCGGAAATATCTTCATCACATACGGCAACTACAATACCTTTTTCAGTATCGTACTTCTTTGAAAAGAAACTCAAAAAAGCACCTATTTAATGCCTTCAACGCGTTTTTTTGCTCCACATGCTTCGCATTTCACAAAATTAATCCTGTTTTCTTTAACAAGGACGGTATCTGGCTTTTTGCATTCAGAGCAAAGCACAAAGAGATTTACATACTTCTCGAATTTTTCATTCACACGGATATTTCCAAACTTCCCCTGAAATATTGCGGCATCGCCTTCAATGCTTCCCTGGCTTCCAAGTTCCCTTGCAAGATATTTCACAACATGCTTTGAATCCCGCCGTATAATGCCGCAAGCTTCAGGGAATTTTTTCACAAATGTCCTGTTTCCGATAACAGCTGAATTGAGTTTTGGCATTTCAAGCCTTTCGTGCTTGAACACTTTTTCAGGAAGCTGTTTTCTTGCTTTTTCAAGCAGTGCATCATAATCATATTCTTCTGTCATTTACAACACCTTTATTTTTCCTGCGCGCGGCTCATAGCAAGAGCCTTCGCTTAGCAGTTCATCAATAGCCTTTTCAATTAGATTATCTTCCAAGTCTACATTTTTAAGTATATCTGTGTAGTCCACACCTTCGCCGTCATCAAGAACCTCTATTGTTTTCACAACCCTTTCCCGTATTTCCTTGTCATCTAGCGGTTTCTTTGTTTCTTTTGCTGGGTCTTTCTTTTTTTCTAGCTTAGTTTCCTGTTTTTCAGGTGCTTTTTTTACATCTTTTTTCTTTTTTTCAGGTTCACTCTTTTCTTCTTTTTGTTTCGTTGGTGCCCCCTCTTTCTTTAAAAATTTGTTTTTGAAAACCTTTATTTCAAGTTTTCTTAGTGTAATCATATTGTAATCATCAACAACGCGCACAACTTCAGGAACAATATATCTCTCGTCATTGTATTCCCGGATGCGGCCAATTACATCAACAATATCTCCTTTTTTTATTTTTTCAAGAAATTTTGTGTCCTGCTGGAATGCTTTTGACCTGACAATGCCTGTCCCGTCATCAAGTGTGATAAATGCGTATTTGGAATCCTCACTCTTATAGTGGTTTACAACAGTTGCGAGTATATGCACTCGTGATATGCCAAGGCCCCATGAGGTTTCAACACGCGAAGGATTGAACCCTTCCTGTGCCTTGTATTCTCCATCCACCACATCTGCGATTGTGACTTTGTAGGCCACAAGGCGCTTTATCGGTTGTTTTGTTTCATTCATACACTTACACCTTTCTTATATGTCCCTGCTTTGGCTCGAACAATTCACCCTCGCGCTTCAACTTGTTTATTATGTCTTCAGCGTCTTCTATTCCCTGCTCTTCTGCAGCAGCGATTACATCTTCAATAAGCACAGTCTTTTCAGGAGACTCTTCCTGCATTTCAGCTATTACCTTCAAAAGCAGGCGAATCTTGTTTCTCTGGCTTGCAGTTGTACCTGTCTCAAGCCGGTCCATGTCAAGCTGGCCTGTTTCAGGGTCCACACCAACAGCCATCATGTATTCCATAAGAAGGTCAATTGCTTTTTTAGCATCTTTTTTTAAGACCTTGTCTGAAAGCCGAACCTTTGCGGATGCCTCTGAAAGCCTTATCAATGCCTCAAGCTGTCTTGCGCCAATAGGGACTGCGGATTGTTCTTCGCCAGTGTACTTGTTTCTTAAGGACACATAAAATTTCTCAATCTCTTTTTGCGCGGCTTCTGTGAGCACAGGCGCAATATTTATTTTTGCATACGCTATGTATTTTCGAAGCATTTCGGACTCTATGGGTGGCTGTTGTACATCCGGGTTTTCGTGCATTTTCAATATATGCCGCACAAGGCGGGTGTCTGTTTCTTTGTTGGGCACATCCCGTATAATAAACATCAGGTCAAATCGTGAAATAAGCGTATCCGGTAAATCAATCTGTTCGGGAATAGATGTGTATGGGTCGAACCTGCCGAATTTTGGGTTTGCCGCACCCAAAATCGTTGTCTGCGCATTCAGTGTTGCCTGCACATTTGCCTTACTTATCGTAACAGTTTGTTGCTCCATCACCTCATGCATAGCGCTTCTGTCATCCTTGCCCATTTTGTCAAGCTCATCTATCATGGCAATTCCCTTGTTTGCAAGAACCAAAGCACCCGCCTCAAGCGCCCACCCGCGCATGAACTCGTCTTTGACAACAGTAGCGGTCAAACCCGCGCCTGAAGTGGATTTGCCTACAACATATCTTGCTTTTGGAGCTAATCCCGCAACATATTTTAAAAGCTGGGATTTACCGGCACCAGGATCTCCTACAAGCAGTATGTGCATATCCCCTCTTGTTGTAACCCCGTCTTTTCTTACTTTTCTGACCCCCCCGAAAAGCTGCAATGCAATTGATTCCTTTATTTTCTCATATCCGTAAATAGACGGGGCAATTGATTGCGTAAGCAGGTCATAAATTTTTGGGTTCTGGGCAAGTTCTTTTATTGCCTTTTCATCTTCTTCAGTAATATCAAGATCTTCAAATTCCTGCTCAATTGTCTCAAGATAGTTTGCCTCAATATAAAGGTCGCGCCTTTTTGTTTCTTTACCTTTTTCAACCTTTAAGGGAATGTCCCGTATTATGCCATATACTCGAACCTTTGCACCGGGAATTACTTTTTTCTGGAATTTTGGGTCAACAAGGTCTGCCTGCAAGAACGCGGCCAATTTTCTTGCCTGCGCCCCACCTTCAAGCCTGTCAGGGGATTCCTCAATCTCAAGCCGCTGTAAGTCTATCATTTTTCTTGCAACCATTGCAAACCCCTGCTTGTTTCCGCATGCGCACATGTACGGTTTTTCAAGCTGCTGCTCTTCCTGCATGATGTTTATCCGCTCGCCGCATGCCTTGCACTCAAAAGTCGCAAGCGTTATTTCAGGCCTAACTTCAGATGCCTGTTTTATTATGCCGTCAATTGCCACGAACTTCTTGATGTGCTTGCTTCTGACATTCTTTATTGCAACAGAGCCGGATTCCGGTGTGTTTGTGAACCGCACGATTATTTTGGTGTCAATAGGCTCGCCAATATCAACATTTGAGACTGCTTCCTCAATTGCCTGAAAAACTTCATCCGGATTTTCCAAAAGATAATCTGCAACTTCTGAGTCGAATTTCTCCAAATCCTCAAAATCAACAATCACGGGAGTTGCCGCCTGCACTGCTTTTAAGAGGTTGTCATAATATATTTCTGAGAAAAATACTTCAAACTTAGAAAGCAAAT
Organism: archaeon; assembly: GCA_030594585.1. Classification (GTDB taxonomy): domain Archaea; phylum EX4484-52; class EX4484-52; order EX4484-52; family B79-G9; genus GLR112. The sequence goes on from JAUVEX010000015.1 coordinate 9,266, forward strand.
CAGAATATTCCAGAGTTTTTTCCATACCCCACATTCTTGAGGCAAATTTAAATTAGTTTAGATTTCTTTGCGCAAACAGATTTTCAATTCAAGTTTCGACTGATTGAGGGGTTTTAGATTTTTCAACATTAATCAAATTAAGATGATTTCCTTTGTGTCCTGTTACAATTCCTATAAATCGTTGACCTACTAACTCGTCTCTTGTTGGTTCAACATCAAATTCGCTTTTTTTAATGGGTGCAACAACTTTGTGACTATTTCCGTTTTCTGCTTGTCCGAATAAAGTAATCTTATTTTTTCCAAGTTTCACATTATAAACAGTAAATTTTATTTCTTCGCCAGGCTCTTCTTTAAATCGTTTATATTCTGTTGATGGTTCTTCAAATCTTTTTCGCAATTCTTCTCTTCGCGCAGCTTCCCAGTCCATTTCGCGTTTAAAATCAGCTTCCTTTTGTTGTCTTCGTTTTTCCGCAGCATTTATTTGTTGTTCAAAAATCTGCGCCGGCGTTTTTACGACAATGTCTTTTTTCTCTCCGCCAAATTCTCGATACAAACGGGATATTCTTGACTTAAGAGACTTCGTTTCAAACTGTCGGCCATATGGCCTATATGATTTTTTACCGCCTTTTTTAGATTTAGTTTCTTGCAGATACCATTCTTTGAGCAGGTTTTGGGTATCTTTTGGTGGAAAAGAATGACATTCAGATTTCATGAATTCAATAGCATCTATAAACTTTTCTCTTGCACCATCTTTTCTTTTGCCCTTCTGCTGCTTGATTATGTTGAGTGCCTTATGTGCATTTACACTTCCCGTTATATTTTTAGATTCTTTTTTAAATCCTGCATTTCGTAAGAAATCTTTAGCCAGTTTTATTGTGTTTATGTATTCTATGTATTCCATGCCACTAGTTTTGCGTATACTCCGGCCCGAACCATCAAGGCATAACTTATATATGTCTGTTAAGGTACTTTTTACGGAAGTTTCTATTTTTTCTGGAGCTATTGCGGATTCATAAAAACATTCAGAAAATTCTGTTCCTGAAATGTTTTTATACCAGTTAAGCGCGGCAGTTGTGAACGTTTTTTCAAAACGATTTTTTAGAACTATATGGTATATCAAAACAGATGGATGGAATTCAAGGTAGCGTATCTTTGAATTCCCTTTTTCTTTCATGAATTCTTCAAATGTTTTGCTTATTGCGTCTCGCGTTTTTAATTCATTGTATATTTCCTTAAGCGTATCTTGCTTTGTTGAATTAAAGCCGGTTGATATTATCGCATTAACCGCGGGAAGATATATGTCTTCATCATCCAGCCTTTCTTTTTCAATTCTTTCTTTTGTAATGAATCCATAGAGTTTATCTAATTTTAAGGCGAACTCTTTATTTTTGGGTGTTTTTGATGCATATCGGAAATCTTCGGTAATTGAATCTTCGTGTTCTTCATATTTGTCTGTTTGTAATATATCCAAAAGCGCGAGTTCAAATATATATGGCGTATCAAGAATTATAGTATTATTAGATTTTAATTTTTCTTTTAAATAGGCTATAGAACCCGCATCAAAATTATGTTCAAATAAATATTTTATGACTTCTATCCCGTCTTCATCTGAAAGCCGGTCGCCCCCAAATACCGGAGTCGCCAATTTTTGAGAATATATCTCTTCTCGTCTGGCTTCATCAAAGCGCAAGAGTTCATCGGCTCGGGAAGATGTGTTTGGATGTTCTAAAGGGCTATTGCCGCCATAGGTTTGTGTTGGAATAGTTTGATTATTTATATCGGTTGCTTGTTCTTCCCCTCCATTTTCGCCCAATTGCGTAATTGCATAATTTATGACATCCTTAAGGGAAACATTGTGTTCTGACTTACAAAAACTGTCGAGTCCAAGATGGCCTCTTGTATTTTCAAGTTCTTCTGCATCGGAGGAATTAAAAAGATCACTATGGTTACTGCACAAGTCACGATATGCCGCTTTTACATTCTCAAGCGTTTCTATAGGCATTTCTTCAAACCCAGATACGTCTTGACCCATTTGTTCTATGTCGCCATTTCCGCCCAATTGCTTACTTGCGTATTCTATGAATCTATCACGATTTATCCCGCCAATAGCACAATATGTTTTAAAAGCGGGGTTTTGTTTGAGTTCTTCAAGCCTTTCTTGGGTTTTAGGAAACCATTCTTTCTGAGACAAAAACGCGTAAATATCTGAAGCCATAACAATACCCTTTGTAATTACTTCTAAGTACCCAAGAAAGATTTATATTTCTATCTAAGTTTGAGCAAAAATTTCAAGAAAAAAGAAAAACGCACCTAAAGCGCGCTTATTGCTTTCAGCTTCTCGCGAAGTTTTGCAACCGACACCTGCACTTCTTCCTCAGATTTCCCGCCGGTGCATATGACCTTGCCTGAGCTGAAAAGAAGAAACACGGTTTTAGGCCCGTCAAGGCGATAGACCAATCCCGGAAATTGGGCAGGCTCATATTCTGTTCCTTCAAGCTCAAATGCTATTTTATTTAAGTTAAGCTTGGCATTCATGTTTGCAGATGCCACAATGTTCTGGATTTTCATGTCCTTGACTTCAGTTATATCTATACCTAATGTGCGTATAAGTTTTACAAGATTTTCAACACCCAATTCTGCCTGTGCAGGCGATTTGGTTCCGGTAAGGACAATTTTCCCCGTGTTAAAAATCAGTGCTGCGGATTTTGGGTCATCAAGCCGCAATACAAGACCGGGAAATTGTTCCGGCTCATATTCTGTTCTTTCAAGCTCCATTGCAAGCCGGTTTAAAGGTATCTGTGTTCCTGCATGGCAGGAAGCAACCACATTGTGTATGTTAATGCTTTCCATAAGTATTTTCTCCTCCCAAAAAAGAAATGATGAATTTGATGGTGTGTTCATATATTAAAATGTTTCGTATTTTTGTTACTTCTAACACGGGATAATTAGGCGTTTTTTCTTTTTTAAACGCCAAAAATTAATTTATTTTGCATTTGCTTTTTAAAACACGAAGCGCGAGCAAAAATCCGGTCAATATAACCACCGAATAGACAAAAAGAACACTTTTAGCACCAATAAAACCAAGAAGCAGTCCCGCCAAAAGAGGAGACAATGCCCCTATTGTAGACTCCCATGCGGTATAGAAACCGATAATCTCTCCGCGGAATTTGTTCTCTATGTTTTCGATTTCAATAACCCCCCTCACAGGTCCGTTGAACGCCTCGCCAACAGCAACAAAGGCTGAAAAAAGAAAGAACATCCAAACCTGTGTGGAGAAAGCAAGCCCCAAAGAAGCGAACCCTAAAACAATATACGCGACAAAAGCGCCTTTAAGATACCCTTTTTTATCGGTAAAGCGCCCGGCATAAGGAAGCACAAACGCGGCTGTAATACCCATCACAGCAAAAACGCTTCCAGTGACCGCATCGCTTTTTGCCATCTCATAGACTATCAAAGGATACAATATTGCTTTCACACTCCAGTTGAGCCCAAAAAGTGTGTTAATCATAAGATGAAAAACAAGAACCGGTTTTGATAATACATACTTCAATGAAAACAAGATACTTCTTTTTTCTTTTATTTTTGGTTTCTTTTCGTGGTCTTTAAAACCGATAAAAATAATGGCAAGCAGGCATGGAATCACAAGGAGATATCCTGCAGAAACATACGCGTGTCTAAATCCGTATGCAT
>JAUVEX010000110.1 GCA_030594585.1 archaeon
GCTCTCTTGATAGCGAAAACTATAAATAGTTTTGGGCTGCTAAAAGAACAACAACAAAATTTTGAGGTGAATTTGAATGAATGACAACAACACAAATGGTGGATGTGTTTGGTTATAGGCGCCAAATAAAAGAAGCAAAAAGACTTATTTCTGAGGGCCGGGCGCAGATAAAATCTGCAAAAAGATTAGAGGCGCATGCAGAACTACTGTTTGAAGAAGTACAGATGCTGCATGGAATGCCATACCCCGTTTTTGAAGATAAACAGGAAACTGCTTTTGAAAAAAGGAACACGGGAATTGAAAACATAACGCAAGGACTTGAAGCATATCGATGCTTGCTTTCTTATGAAAATTTGGAACATTTTACGCGAATAAAAAACGGGATTACTGGAACCATTAATGAATTCAAATCCGTCCTTGACGCCGATATTGTTAAACAATACACAAACAGCCTTTATGTCGGACCGGAGTGAAGATGTGTTTGAGTATGATTAAAAATCTAACTTACGAACGCTCCGGCGATGTTTTGAAAATTGGTGTTTTGGGTGGAATTGGTCCTGAGGCAACTGCTGAATTCTACAGGAAACTAATTGAAAAACTGCAAAAAACAGGCATCATAAAAACCAATACGGGTTTTCCGCAAATTATAATCAACAGCATTCCGGCACCGGAGCTCATACAGGATAAGATTTCTGATGAAGATTTAGAGCCATATGTTTTGGGTATAAAAGAACTTGATAATTTTGATGTTGATTTTATCGTCATGGTATGCAATACAATACATCTTTATTATGGGTTGCTTCAAAAAGAAATCAAAACGCCGATTGTTGATTTAAGAGTTGAAGTAAAAAAATATCTTCTTGAACAAAAAATAAAATCTGCATTTATTGTGGCGACGCCTGAAACAATAAAAAAAGGATTGTACCGCTTTGAAAATAGTGAAATAAAGGAGCCAAATAAAAAGGAAATAAAACAATTGTCAAACACAATATTTCTTTTTAACAAAGGTATTAAAAAACAGGAACAAATCAAAAAAGTAAGAAAAATATATCAAAAATACATTTATGGCGAGGTTACGCATATTCTTTTAGGATGCACAGAATTTGCAGTTATGCTTGAAAATGAAAATATTCCTAAAATAAACACGCTGGATGTTTTGGTTGATGCGACAATAAAAAAGGCGAGCGCATTAAAACAAAGGAAGAATTATAAACTAAGTAATCCAATAATAAAATCTGTGTGATTGAAATGACTGAAAAAGCTTCAAAGAATGCAAAAATCGACCCATGGGGGTCTATGAAGATAGAAGACTATTCGAAAACCATAAAAGAATTTGGAATAGAGCCCTTCTCAACGGTAATAAAAAAGGTTCCTGAACCGCACAAATATATGCTTAGAAACATCATCTACGGGCATAGGGATTTTGGGCGGGTTGCAGATGCGATTGCCAAAAAAAAGAAGTTTGTAATGCTTACAGGCCTTATGCCTTCAGGCAAGTTTCACTTCGGACACAAGATGATTGCAGACCAGATAATATATTATCAGAAAATGGGTGCTGAAGTGTATATCTGCGTTGCGGATATTGAAGCGTATACAACGCGCGGGATGGCCGTAAAGGAATTGGAGAAATTGGCTATTGAGGAATATCTTTTGAATTATATTGCTTTAGGTTTAAAGCCATCAAGATGCCATTTCTATTTCCAGAGCAAAGGAAATGCCACATACAACGCATTATCAAAAATGGTTTCAAGAAATGTTACCTTTAACGAATTAAAGGCAATTTACGGTAAGGAAAGCCTTACTCCGGGCAAAATCGTGTCTGCATTGACTCAGGTTGCAGACATTTTATATCCTCAGATGGAGCAGGGTTCCTGTCCTACGGTTGTTCCTGTGGGCACTGACCAGGATCCGCATATCAGGCTTACGCGAGACATTGCGTCGCGCTTCAAGGACTTCAAGTTTATGCCGCCGGCATCCACATACAATAAATTTATGTCTGGTTTGCAGGGAGGGAAGATGTCCTCATCCAAGCCTGAGTCTTATATTGCTTTAACTGATTCTCCTGAAATTGGGCGCAAGAAAGTCATGCGCGCTATCACCGGTGGGCGGGATTCTTTGGAAGAACAGAAGAAAAAAGGCGGACAACCGCACAAGTGCGCTGTGTATGAGCTTTACACATACCATCTTATGGATGATAATAAAGAGCTTAAATCCGTTTATACTGACTGTGTTTCCGGAAAGCTCATGTGCGGAGAGTGCAAGAAAAGGTGTGGTGATATGATGGCTGAATTTTTGGCAAAGCACCGGGAGAAACGAGAGTGCGCACGGAAAGATTTGGGGAAGTTTTTGAAGGATTGATTGAATCATATGGACATCGCTGTTGTGATACTAGGATTTTTGATTGCGCTGTTATTCATTACTTTAGGCATTTACTTCAAAAGCAAAGAGCGTTCTTCTAAAAAACTGGTTTGTGCGAAGTTAACAACAATCATACTCTTCCTGATCTTTATTTTCTCTATAATCCATAGAGGGGATCTAGTTTTATTGTGGCTGGCAGTTCTATTCTTCGGCCTCGGCATTTGCATATATTTCTTCGGAATGGCTGAAATGATTGCCGGTTACGAGTTATACTTTAAGATAATAACACATGAACCGAAGGAAAAACTTTCGAAAACCATAGGTTTGCTTATTATCGCCTTTGGAATCCTTTCTATGTTTATAGCAGGTATTGAGCATATATTTAAGCTTAGTGAATATTCTGTCACTCTTTTAATGACAGGAGGAATGTTCTTCGGGATTGCCAAGGTTAGTAATGCCAAACATAGCATGTTATTCGGAGTGGTTTGTGTGGTGTTGGGTCTACTTGTGGCTGTAATCCACGCAGAGAGCGTTTTTATAGAATTAGGTACTTTCTTCTTGTGTGTGGTGGGGGCGTTTCTTTTAATGGTTGAAATGGCGATGAAAAAAGGTTCGGTATAAACATCAACAAAAACAACAACAGAACTTTTTTGAAATTGTCGTTTTTGTTTTTCAAGTCTATGTTCTAAGAATATATTGAGATGATTATGCTTTTAATGAAGATG
>JAUVEX010000014.1 GCA_030594585.1 archaeon
ATGTCTCTGTCTTAAACACTAAAAGAACAACAATACAGACAAACGGCAAAGGCCAGTACATGAACGGCTCGACAGATGCAACCGGATGGATTGTCTTTGAATATGTGCCTAAAGAGAAGTATTTCATAAATATCACCGCACCAAACGGGAAAACAAATCTTACGGTAGTGGATACTGTTTCAGGCGAAAACAACACAGCATCACTATATCTTAAGCCAATAAACACCGGCGGTGCAGGAGAGGTCTCTATAAATGTGACAGATAGTTCGGGAGGCGCAATTGAAGGGGTAAATATAGGCATAGAACAGGATAGTATAACAACCACACTGAAAATAGGAGAAACAGTAAATTTCGGTGGAAGCGTTGTTGAGATTACGGCAATAAGTTCTACAGCAATTTCGGTAAAAATAGGGCTAACGACAAAAATCCTGTCCGAAGGTGAAGAAGAAGAAATTGGCTCAACAGGGATAAAAGTAAAAGTTGAAGAAATAACATATGATGATGATGTGGCTAAAAGAAAAGCGCGCATAAAGATATCGATGGTTTCCGGAACATATGTCGATACAGAAACCACAAACTCAACAGGAATAGCACTTTTGGACCTTGATACCGGAATTTATAACTTTATCATCGACGGCGAGCCCGCAGGTTATGGAAAATATATTGATTATTATATGCCTTTAGGAATGTTCACCTTCAATGAAGGGGAAACATCAAACGGTGTTGCAGCCTTTGGTGTAAAAGGAACAGGAGACTATTATGTTAAGATAGCTGCTCCGGGATATGATACATGGAACAGTAATAATCTGGGAATATCATTTAACGGAACGCACAACAGCGAATTTTTTGACGGAGAATACATGGGTGTGTTTGGTGATATTGCTGTAGACTTTATCGGAAATACAAAAATAAACGGAACAGTTTATGATAAATACTTTATCTCAAGCCCGATGCCGGGACCTGCAGGAACTCTTGAAAATACAGAACTGAAGTTTTACACATCCCCAACATATATGCCAACAAGCCTGCGTTATGAAACAACAACAGATGAAAACGGAACATACACAATAAACATAAGTTCCAAAGCTTTCGGGGGAAGCACAACAAGCCAAACATACTATGTCACGGCCACAGACTTAGGATACAATATCGGGCAATGGTCATTTATAGGCCTTAACGAAAACGAGAGCAAAATTATCACACACCCAATGATTGGCTCAAGAGTATTGGACGGAAGCATATACAGCATTAAGACCGGACAAAAAATAACAACACCTGCAACAATTATCCTCTCAGTGTTTGATCAGGAGATTTGCGGTTCATCATCAGAATGCAACGCATATACAAACAGCATTCCCGTAACTAATGGACAGTTTTCATTCAGTGTTAGGGAAGGAAATACATATAATGTTACAATTAATGCAACAAATTACAATATATTGAAGATAAACGAACAGGCAGACAACAAATATTATCTATATCCTATTGGAAACAGTAGGTTTGTTTTAGACATAAACAGCAGCGATGGTGCTGTTTCAAATCAGGAGCTTCTTTTGAACAATAATGAAAACACAACCTTTGTAAACCACACAACAAGTGTTTTGGGAAACATAATACAATGGATATATCTTGGAGTTGCAAAATCCCTGAACTTTACTGTAAATGGAAGTGCTTATGGTTATGGGATAACAACTGTCGGCGGAGGAACATACGATCCCGGAAATACATACAACCTGCCCGTGTGGCTAAATATTACATATGCGAACATAAGCATTTTGTCTGATTCAGGAACACCTATTGATGGTGTTCTTATCAATTTTTCCGGCGTGGAATTTTTAAACACAACTGTAAACGGAAGCGCCGCATTCAAAAAAGTGCCAATAGGAACCTATACACTGTCATTCACAGGAATAGATCCATGGTATGCCGTTCCCGGCGGAACGCCGCAACTTTTAGTATCAAATGCAGGCAATTGGAACAATGTAATATTCACCGTAAATGAAACCCAGTTTGAGATAAGGACCGAAAACACAACATCAAACCTTATTGCAAATGTAAGCCTGACACTTACAGGCCCGGAATTGAGGCAGAATTTTACGCACTCCGGAGTTGTACTTTTTGAAAAGATGCTGCCCGGAAATTACACGGTATCATTTGATGAGACCGAACTGTATGATTACGGATATTATCTGCCAACAGGCGTGGTTGAAATCGAAGCTATCGGCGGCAATGATGCCGCAACAGGAAATAATAGGACTATAACACTCAACAGCACAGACGGTTTGGGTTTCACAAAAATAACAACTCTTGCAGGTGCAAACGCATCTTTATGGTATAACAGCACAACCATTGTTGACACTAAAATTGTCGGCTCTTCAGGTTATGTTTTCCTTGAAACCAATATTAGCCAATATAATGACACCATGACTGTAACTGTTTCAAAAAGCGGGTATTATACAAAAACAATACCATCATTTAATCTTACAAATAAGGAAGTTAAGAAATACACTGTATCGCTTACTTCAATAACCTACATAGGCGGTGGAGGGGGCGACGGTTCCAGCGGAAGCTCAACAGGAAGTTTTATTCCTATAAGTACCGTACCCGTTCAACCCCCCGCAATATCCCCTGATTTTATTGCGGCAGACATTAATGTTTATTTAAATGCCAATATGTGCAGCCAAGCACATATTGAAATTACAAATACCGGAAATATGATTTTGAACAATATATCATCTGAAACCACATCAATTTCCGAAGATATCGAAAGCAAGCCATTGCAGGGAATAAATAACCTTGACATCGGCAAAAAAGCATACCTATCTTTAGAAGTATGCACGGGAAAATATGCCTTTTCAGGCACATACACAAAGAATATAGTGATTGAAAGTGATAATGCAGAAACAATCACATCGCTTACAGTTGTCGTTCAGAAAGACTACACAGAAATACTTGAAGAACAGCTTTTAGCTCTTCTTGAAACAATATACTCTATAAATGCGGAAACGCTTGATTCAACACAAAAAGAGTATTATGAAGATGCAAAAAAAGGCACTCTTGAGGCAAAAGATGCAATATCGAAAAGAGAATTTGAGCGTGCGGAAACAGCAATTTCCAATATTCGTCTTGCACTCTCAAAAATAAGCGAAAAAGAGCCAATAGGTGAAAAAGCAACAATTACGGATTATTTGTATTCCTATGGTTTGTGGCTTTTGGTTCCTGCATTGTTTGCTGTTTTGGCAGCAATATTCTTTGCAGCAAGAAGAAGCAAAAAAGAAAAACCAGAAACATGCACTTTCGAGCTTCCTGAACTGCCGCCGGAAACAGCAGCAAAAAAACCAATATTGCCTGAGCATGTGAAAAAAAGCATTGCGGAAAAAAATACAAAAACCACGGAATTCAATGTATTTCACGCAGCGCCTGTTGAAGGTGCAGAGAAGTTCCTGACAGATACAATAGAGCGCGTTGTTGAAGAAAAATGCAGCAAATGCGGCGGGAAAATATTTAAGGGAACCTGCATATGGTGTGGGTATGCATCTGCTTAGCGTATTGTTTTTATGGCTTTAAGCAACATCGATATCATATGTTTTTTCTATTTCTATATTCCCGCTATTTAGTGTGATGTATGTCTTGTTTTCTGTTTCATTATAGGTGTATGAAAAAGCATAACCTGCTTTTTTGAAAGTGTCTTCTTTTATGGTGAAATACGCATTCAGGTTTTCTTCTAAATTGTCTGCAGTCGAGTAAGACATAACTTCATTTATCTCAACCATAATGTTATCTAAATTCCACAAAACTTCATCAATCTCTTTTTGCTGTTCTGCAGGGTCATAAGAGTTATCATCTGAAAGTATGCTTGAAATAGACATAAGCAAAATAACAACTATGACTGCGCTTATTACAAAAAATTGTCCTTTTCTTCGTTTCATTTACTGTGCCACCAAAAATTCAATTTCTCCAAATTCTAAAAAATCCTCATTTAGCATAAGTGTCTTTTTTATGGAAACAACATCACCCCAACCGGCATATGATGCTATAATGGTGTCTTCTTTGTTTGATGCCCACAAGAGTGTTCCCTGTAAAAGGATCCAGTAATCTACACCATTAAGGCCTGCCTGCATCCACGCGGTTTTTGCTTTTGTACCTTCTTTAGTTACAATTATGTATGGTACTTGTAGTCTCTCTTTAAGTTTTGCAGTGATTTTTGTCCCATCACCAGAAACAAAAATCTGGTATGTTTCAGGACCTATAAGTATGCTTTCCGTTGTATAGAGCGGTCCTTCATTATCATCATTGTAATTGCCGTCATGGTTCAAGTCTATATTGAATAGTGTATAATTTCCTGTTTTGTTTGTTGCAACAATAGAGTATACATATCCTGTACCGAAATTAAGTGTGCCATTTCTGTGCATTCCTGAAGGAAGTGTGGGATTTGTGAATCCGGCATCTGTTGTAGTATCTATTAAATCGCCTATATTGTTGGCAATATTAATATAATATGTCTTGTTGTTGTATTGGGCTGCAACATTTTTACTTGAGTTACTTTTAGCATATATTTTTGTAGGATTTGTTTTTCCTTCAAATATATGATTTTCATTTAGCAGCATATTCATACTTACGCCGGCAGGGTTAATAGTTTTAATAGTGTAATTGTTTCCGTCAAGCATGATACTTTCACTAGCAGCATATGATGTATTGTCCGGAAATGCAAAACTTAAATCATTGTCACTGTCAAAATAACTTTCATTATACCCGGTTCCTGCATCTGTTAGTATGGTGGCAATATTGCCTCCTTTAAACGAGATATTTGAGATTTTTAAGCTCCCTGAAGGAAGGTTAGTGTATCCATTTGTGTCTACTGTAAAATTATCGAGCATAATACCCGAAAAAAGAGTGTATTTGTCAAGGGGGTAAAGCATATCATACGCTTTTATTTCGCTGTTGATGCTGACATTATCAGAGGAATCGGCAAGATTATAAGTTACTGTTTCAATACCGAAAATATTTTTCTGCACTATGTCTGATGCAGCGGGAATGTCGGCAATTTCTATAAGAGGGATGCCTAAAGATTGAATAGCGGATAGTTTGTTTTCATAAGATGAAAGATTCCTGTAATACGGTATAAACAGGGCATCATATTTCGTATAGTATTCTGTTGTTTCTTCAAGGTCTGTTACACTGAAAATAATTCTTGTTTTTCTTGAATTTATTTCGTAGTCTCTTAGCTTGTAAAAATAATCAACGACTTTGCTTGCGTTCCAGAAAACAGCATCTACTGTAGCGCCATTATAGCTCAAAGAACGCACAATGTATGGCTGGCCTGAAAGGAAAAACAAGTTACTTGAGCCAAGAGGGCCTTCGTGCGAATCATATGTGCCGTTGTTGTTGTAGTCAACATACATTCTGTCAAATACACCATCTGCCGAAATCTTTAATGCTGTAAAGTTTGTAACACCATCAACACTCCCTTCAGCGCAAAGAACCGCATCAATCTCTGCAGGGCATGCTCCGGGAACGCCCGCGTTTCTTTCAATCCTTTCAGAAGAATTCATCAACATTCCGACAAGTATGTCTTTTTTTGGAAGATTGTATGTTTTTATTGTGATTCTTGATGAAGGCGATATAAATGATTTAATTATTTTTTTTAAGTCTTCTCCGCGGTTTTCAATTACGAGATTTTTGAGTTCTGTTCCTGTAATCATATCGGAAAGATCCCTTGTTGAGGATATGGTTTTTGCATCGCTCCATTCGATATGTCGCACAGAAAAATCAATAGTTGTAAAAATAGATAATATCAAAAGCGCAGCTATGACTCCTTCAATACTGTGCATCATTGCTTTTTTACATACCATGAATTCACCAATATTTTAGCGTAATTTTTATTATTTGGTCTCCTTTTTTTGCAAAACGGATGTGGTTTGTCATTAGGTTGTTTGATGGCGGCTGTTTTCCGCAGTCAGCCAGGTTTGCATACATTATTACGAACTGGCCGTCAGCATCTATTTCCTGGACTTCATATTCGTCATCTCCAAGAACATACCCGCAATCGCCTTCCTTTGCAGTCATTATTGTGCCGTTGTCGATTACAACTGCGTCGTATTCAGTGCTTGTATTATAGGTTTCAAAAAAAATAGTTGAACCGTCAACAATACTGCTTCCGGTAAAATTCTCAATATTTTCATTGTTTGTAAGGGCGATTAAATAAGAATCTGCCTGTATGTGAAAATTGCTGCTGTTTGATGCATTTAGGATATGGTCATGAAAATATGTGTAGTTATTTCTGGAATCTATCTGGCTTGGATGCCAGCCAAATATATTGCATCCTTTTACAGTCTCAAGAGCCGTCTTATTTATTTCTGTTTTATTGTTCTCTAAAACAACAAAATCCATCAGGTTTTGCATGCCTCTCCAGGTACTTGTCTCAATTATGTTTTCTTCTGTTGCTTCTGTGTGCTGCGGAACAAAGCTTAGTGTCATAAAAAAGACATACATAAGAATAAAGATGAATATTGTAAAGCCGCCCAAATATTCTATACTCATCTGAGCCTTTCTTGATTTTTCTTTTTCCAAAAAAACACCTTAAGTTATAAACATTATAAACACAAGCAGTGATGAGACTATCATTATGCCCGCATGCTTTATTCCTGCAGTTGCATTTCCTTCTGAAAGTTCTCCTGCAATAACTCCCGAAGCGACACCCTGTATTATGACCATCATTAAAAACAGCACCCTGAAATAAGTAAGCGGATCTGTAGTGTCATAACCCATAACAACGCCTAAATTACAAAGCCACTGCATTGAATCGCAGTAATTGACTGACCCGCCAAGGCTCATTCCTGAAAACCCTGAATCAACAGCAGAAACATTTATTGCAAGCATAGGAACCATTAGCTTATATAGCGCAACAATTATGCCCAAAAATAAAAAATATATGAAATACATGATATACACTTGCTGCGACAATATGCTTTTGCGTTCTTCATCCACTTCCCGAATAGAACTTATGTTCATTGCAATAGAATCCATTGTCTCTGCAATATCGCCGCCTGAAGTGTATGCCTCAATTATGATTGTAAACGACTGTCTCATGATTTTACTGCTGCGAATGCGGCTCGCAAGCTGCATAAGTACCTTAGGGAACGGCACCCCCCAGGAAAGCTGGTTTGAAGCGTGTTTAAGTTCATCTGAAAGAGGGCCGTAATCTGATTTAGATACAATCTTGAATGCCTGGACGAAATTCATGCCTGACTTTATGGCTTCTGAAAAATCTTTTAGGAATGTCGGGAAGTGGTCTTCCATTTTGCGGTATTTATGGTATTTTGAATACTTGATTGCAGATGCAGGCACAATTGCAACAACAACACCCATTACAAGAAAAACAACACTTAAGGTACTTTTGAAGATGGCACTTATAGCAACGCCGAACAATATTAAAAATACACCGACTGCAGCGGATGCATAAATTGTAAGTTTTGCGCTGTCCTGCTTCTTTTTTATCTTTATTTCCTGTGTCATTTTAATCACTTGAAGGTGCCATACCCTTAATTAATACAATAAATGCGAAAGATGCGAACGGGAGCCCTATAAGGACCATTGCAACCTGCATTATTGTAATAAATCCTGTGGCCCCGCCAATACCACCCATAATTGTTGTAAGGATCATAAAAAATATAGAGCCTACAATAACAACAGTTATATACATTTCAATAAACATTGATAGCGTCTGTGTAAATTGTGTGAGCCTTCGCCTGTAATCATTCATGGAACTTTGCGCTTTTTCATGAAGGTATGCCTTTAAGTCCCCGCCAACAGTTATAGTGCTTCTCAAGCCCCAAAGTATTTCCTTAAATTTTTCAGAAGGCGTTCTTTTGGCTGCAGTCTCTAAGGCATTCGTGATATTTGAGCCCATAAGCTCTACTTCTTCAACAATCCGTGAACACTCTTTTGATATTTCGCCGTATTCTTTGAACTTTGCAATTGTTTTAAACATAGCAACAATCGGCGTTCCGCTTCCGGATATTGTTGCAAGATAAAGAACCGCAAACGGAAGAGAATCATCGATTTTTTTCTTTCTCTCATCAACAATAATTGACGGGTATATGTTAAACAGGAAATATATCCCTATTGTTGTAAAAATACCCCCAAAAAGCCCAAAAATAAAACCTACAAGTGCATTTCCAAAAACAACGGTCATAATCAATGCAAGAAGAGGCATTTCGAATACAAATACAATAGTGCTTGTCGCAACAGCAAGGGAAAGATATTCTGCAGCTGTAATGTGGATATTTGCTTTTGAAAGTTGTATCTGAAGGTCTTTAAAGCCGGAACTAAGATATTTTTCTACAATACCCCCAAAATAGCGATATGCCAAGCGCCCGTAATTAGTCTCTGGCTTATTTTCCTCCATAAAAAATACCCTATTCCTTAAGATTCATCATATTTTATCTTTTCCAGAAATCCTTCTTTGTCTGCAGAATAACTAGAAAGTATTTGGTCAACTTCAGTATATTTAGTTATATTATTTTTATGCATCCATTTCAAGACAATCATGCGATTATTTATTTCGTCTTTTATATCTTCCGCGTTCATGCCCGTTTTTTCTGTTACTTTTCCTAAAAAGTCTGATTTTTCATCAGGTTCAAATTTGTCTGTTTTACTTTTCCACTTGAATATTCTGGAACTATTAAGTTTCTTTTTTTCCGTGTCATAATCCCCTATTTCCTGTATTGCCATTACCCGGCGGACATACTTGTTTCTGTATTTTATCCGGTTTGTAAATACGATAAGGTCAAGGGTTTCAAGAAGGGATGCCGGAAGATTTATCGGTTTTGTTGTAAGCCGGTCAATAACCTTTTCTATTGAGTCCGCGTGGATTGTTGACAAGCCTGCATGTCCTGTTGCCATCTGCTGGAAAAGAACATATGCTTCCTCACCCCTAACTTCTCCTACAATTATATAATCCGGCCGCTGCCTCAAAGAGCCTTTAAGAAGGTCAAACATAGATACTTCGCCTATCCGTTTTCCTGAGCCCGTAACACCAAAACCGCTTCTTGAGACTTCAGGAACCCAATGTGGATGCGGCAGCCGCAATTCAGGAGTGTCTTCTATTGAGACAATCTTTAAATCTTGTTTTATGAAAAGCGATAACGCATTAAGAAGCGAAGTCTTTCCTGCGGCAGTCGGTCCTGAAACAAGAACAGATGCATTGTTTTCAATCGCAAACCACAAGTATGCAAGCATTTTTTCATCAACTGTCCCGAAACGAAGCAGGTGCATTGGTGTGAGTGGCTCATTTGTAAATTTCCTTATTGTAAAATTAGAGCCGCGCCTTGCAACATCACCACCCAAAGTTGCGTGAACCCTTGAACCGTCTGTAAGCGCTCCATCAAGCAGAGGCTCAGCAATAGAAATGCTTTTTTCGCATTTTTGTGAAAGCCTCATGGCAAAATCATCAAGTTCGTCTTTTGTGTCAAAAACAACATTCGTTTTCATTGAGCCGAATTTTGGATTCCTGTGATACACAAAAATAGGGACACCTATACCATCACAGCTTACATCTTCTATGTTGCTGTCATTCATTATGGGCTGTAATTTTCCAAGGCCTATAAAATCACGAAGAAGATAATATTCGTATACTGTGAGCCGGTCTTTTCTAATTGAAAAGCCGAAATTCACTATAATGTCATTAAGCATGTTTTTTATGTATGTGATTGCATCTTTTTTGTGGATTGTCTCGAAATGTATGTTTAGCTTTTCTTCAATTATTTTCCTGATTTTTTTAAGATTTGATTCATCTGTTTTTGTTATTTTGGGCTCGTGGACGACATATTCCATATGTTTCTCTTTATCATTCCACTTGATTTCACCCCATGAAAAAACCTGTTCGTTCTCTTTAGGGTTTACCGGAGTAAGCGGGTAAGTGATACGCGTATTTGAAAGCTCTTCTTCATCTCCATTGGTTTTGTAGTGTTTTTTTATGGCGTGGCTCGTATCAGAAAGGTCTACAGATATTTTTTCTTCATCTTTCTTTTTCTTCTTATCTTTTTCTTCTTCATCTTTTTTGTTTTTTATGGCACCCCCCATAGCACCAAAAGGAAATGCAAAACCAAAAGGATTGACAATGTTAATATTTGTCGAGTTTTTTTGGGCTTCTTCTTTCTTCTTTCTTCTCTTAACCGTACCGTATTTTTTCTTAAGGTGCTTTATGGCGCTTTTTGTCTTGAATTTAGTAATTGGAAACCCCTCTCATAAACACTTTTGAGCCGTCAGTCATAAGCAATATTTTTCCATTTGTTGAATGAACCGTCCCTGAAACCATTACTGGCGTTTTTGTCTTGACAAATACTTCTTTACTATTGTAGACAACAAGCTCTTTTTGGCTTTCGCTGCCAACAATTACATACTCTTCTGATGCAATTTTTTTAGGGATATCAATAGTTATTTTTGTCGTGCTGTTTATTTTTTGGATGGCGTATATTCCATTAAGCACAACCTGGCTTACTTCGATAATCTTTATTTCACTTATTGTTTGTGTTGTGTCTTCTTTGAACGAATCGGTAATCAAAAGCGTGCCGCCAAAGATTGCAAGACCCATACCAAACAGAAGAATTTCTTCTATTGCCAGGTATTGCCCTTTTTTTCTGCGTTTGTTTTGGGTGCGGGCGGAAAATATGGAATTCATAGCATTCATCAAACATCGAAACATTTTATTCAACAGTTACAAAAACAGTTGTGCTTGTAAGGTCTCCTCCAATATATGAGGCGCCACTATCGCTGTCCGTTGTTCCACGCATAACTGTGATCATATGTTGCCCGGAAGAAATCTGGCTGTTACCCTGTGTTTTTATTATTATTTTCATGCCTTCTTTGCTTGTAGGGTCAATAAGTTCCCGATATATGAGCTTGTATTCGGTCATAAATTCATTGCCTAAAGGAATGCTTTTTGCAATAAGAACACCTGCATTGTTTGTTCCGACAAGTCCAGGCAGTTCGTTTTCAGGGCCAGTAAGCACAGCAAATCCGTCCAATGTTCCTGCACAGTCTATATGATCTACAGTGTATCTCTTTGAATTGCAGTCAAAAGAATCTCCGGTATTGTAGGTGCCTACAGCAGCACAGGTTCCAGTAATCACAATATTCTCCGGAGGACCGCACGAAGCATTCATGATACAATCCCCACAGTCTATAGGTGTACTGTCTGACGGGTTTGTTGCATCTACAGCATATGTTTCCATACTTTTTGGCGGAACATCATCATTTATTGAAATCCACTGGCTTGATGCAATCGCTGCCTTTGCTCCTGTCAGGGTATAGACTATTGCATTTTCGCTTTCAGATACTTTAAGAGTCCCTTCAATTTGTATCTGCTTTTTCTTCTGTCCGCCTGTTTTTGCAACATCATCTATTGTAGTTTTTATGAGATCCATTGTTTTTTCAGCATTGGTTATTGTGGTTCCTGCCTGGCTTTTATCTATAAGCGGTTTCCCCCACATATAGCTTGCGCCGATAACACCCACCGCAAGCCCCATAATAAGCACTACAGAGATTATCTGCGTCTGTCCTTTAACATTGAATTTTGACATAATTATCACCTACTAATTTTTTAGTCAAAGGAGATTATATACTTTTCATGATAACTCGTAAAAAAGCAACAATTTAGAACCGAACAACTTAGTTTTGGCGGTTTATTGCGTATGAAGTTCTAACTTACAATAAAAAAGCGAAAGCTATTATAAAAGAAAGAATAAGGTATTGTGGTTAGCAATACCCATTTATAGCACTTGTTGGATTGCATGTGACTGTTGACTCTGCTCCTTTTGAAGAGACAATCTTAATTAAGTGTATTCCTGTCTCTAACACAGTCCAGTCTGTGTCTGCGGTTGTTATTATTGTGGTTTTTATAGTGTCTGGAGTAAACGCTCCTGAAATGTCTGATGTTTGAAGTTTTCCGTCTAAGTATATTGTGAAGTCATCCGTACTTTCAAAACTGTATCTTCCTGTATTTCTAAGGGTAATAGTTATATTTCCCGAAGCAGTATCATTATAGATACTTTCAATCGCAATTTGTGCACTTGCTTTGTCGGTAACTCCCGTTATTTCATCTCCGGTTTTTTTCATAAGGTCCTGCTGCGTGGATTGAACCCATACAAATGTAAGGCCGAAAGCAGCAACAGTCATCATCAAAAGAAGAACAATAGCAATTATCGGTGTAATACCTTTTCTTTTTGTTTTGAAAAATTTATTTGTTTGCATCATCATATCACCCATTAAAATCCTTTTCCCTTTAATCCCATTCGATCATATATTCTTAATAAAATAATTCCTACAATAAGCTGTCCGCCAAAAATCATAAGCAAAAGCATGTTCATAAGCGTCATCTGAAATGTATTTGTTATCATTCCGCCAGTCATTACCATAAATTGGCTTACTGCCAAAAGCACTAAAGTCATAACAAATACCCATTCAACATTTTTTGGTCCTAATTTCATTTATTCACACCCCTAAATTCTAAATTTGTCTTGGCCTTGCCTGCGGTGGAGCAGCTGGCCGTATTGGTTGCTGCTGCGGAATCATGCCTCGTCTTGCAAGTATATTACTTACTGGTTTTTGTGTTGTATCACCTGCCTGCATTCTTTTAAGCCTTTTGTCAATATTTTCAAGAGTTTCTGCAATAGCGGAATTGCTGTCCTGAGCACCTTTTGTGATTTCTTCTACTTTATCAACAAGAGGTTTTACCGCATTGCTGAAAGCGTCTTTTGATGGTGAGTCTATATCCTGTTCTCCCGCAGTCTTAATTAACGCCACAAATTCATTGAGATTGTCATTTAGGGAATCCATTTTTCCAATAAGGACACCAACATCTTCTCTTAAAGACTGGTTGGATTTTACCATACTGTCAACAATTTTCTGGTTAAGTTCGGTCATGTCAATAATTTTATCAACAAACCGTTCCAGATTTTGTGTGCTCTTTGTGGTCTCCAATACATCAAGCCGTTTTTCAAGCCGCCTTACGGGTGTTAAAGGCACAAATTCATAATCATCTTCATTGGGTAATTCTACTTCGTCGCGCGCCATAAGAGTATTCACCATACATAGGTTCTTTACAATACCTAAACATATGACCTAAACTAGTATATATAATTTTCTTAAGTCTGGTTTCTTTTAGAATACCCGAAATGAGATAGGTTGCCGCAGTCAAGACAGGTCATGCGGATTGTCTTTTTCTCAGAATCAAGCCGTATGCGTGCGTTTGC
>JAUVEX010000143.1 GCA_030594585.1 archaeon
AAGATGAAAAAAATCGAAAAGATTTATGGAATTTTTTAATCAACATAAAGAATGATGCGTTATATGACCGGGTTTGCATTGGTACAGATTATGCTCCACACGGAGAGGATAAATTGCCCCTTCGAGAAGAAGATAAACCAATGCACCCATATCCGTCAGGCGTTGCCGATTATTCATTATACGAAAAACTTATAGAGACCGCTGTTAAAGACGGGCTTGAAGAAAGTGTATTTGCTGATTTGATGTACCACAACATCAAAGGAATCTACGGGATATAACACCACATCATATAAAATTTACTCCAAAAATAATATCGTGATTTTTAATGTCTTTTAGATTTGCCCATATTGCCGATGTGCACCTTGACTGTTTCCGCGAACCGGAGCTTAAGAATTTAAGCACAACGGCATTTATTCAGGCAATTGATACATGCATTGAGAAAAAAGTTGATTTTGTTTTAATTGCAGGCGATTTATTCAATACCAGCATGCCTGATGTCTCAATATTACAGGAATCGGTAAAGCAGCTTAAGAGACTTAAAAACGCCAACATTCCTGTGTATTTAATCGCAGGCTCGCACGACATGTCGCACTCCAATAAGACTTTTTTGGATGTGCTTGAAGAAGCGGATTTGTTTGTGAATGTAGCCAAAGGCGAAGCCGTTGGTGAGAAATTACAGTTGAAATTCACAGTTGATTCAAAAACAGGAGCCAAAATAACAGGGATTCTGGGCAAAAAAGGCTCTTTAGATATTGAATATTACCGCGCGCTTGACCGGGCGTCACTTGAGGACGAAACAGGCTACAAGATATTCATGTTCCACACAGGGATAGAAGAATACAAGCCCGAATTCTTAAAGCATGTAAGTTTTCTTCCAATATCTTTGCTTCCAAAAAACATGAACTACTATGCCGGCGGGCACATACACACTGTGTTTGTGCGCGATGAGCCAGGCTTTGGAAAAATTGTATTTCCCGGACCAACATACCCCTGTAATTTCAAGGAGCTTGAAGATTTGGGGCAGGGAAGCTTTTTTATAGTGGCCGTTGATGATTCGGGCAACACAAGAACAGAGAGGCAGGACATAACGCCTGCGGCTGTTGTCTCTAAAAAATTCAATGCAGGCGGAAAAACAGCGCAGGCAATGGAAGATGATATCAAGAACTGGGCAAAAAATGCGGATGTATCTCGTTGCGTTGTCCTTATTCGGATTTCAGGAACGCTTAAAGAAGGAAAGCCGACAGATGTGTCTTTTTTTGATGCTTATGAAACATTGAAACAAAAAGGCGCTATTATTGTCAAGCGCAATACCGCGAAACTTTTGAGCCGGGATTTTGAGGAGATAAAGGTTGATGTTTCGGGCAATTTAAAGGAAGTTGAGGCGCGCATAATAAAAGAGCATATCGGGAAAGCGCCCGAAATCATAAAAGACGAAGAAGGGCTTGTGTTTTCGCTTCTTGAAACACTTGATACAGAAAAAGACGAGGGCGAAACAAACGCGACATTTGAGGCGCGCACAAAAAAAGCAGCAGTTGATGTTTTTGATTTAAAGGGGATAATGGATGAAAACTGAAAAACAAATGCTTGAGGGAAATATCTGGAAGTTCTATATTTACTCGGCTGTAGGCAGTTTAATCTTTTTATTCATACCCATATTTGTCATATTTCTTCAGGCAAAAGGCCTTACAATTACGCAGGTGATGAGCTTGCAGGCATTATTTGCCTTGATGGTTGTCATTTTAGAAGTCCCAACAGGTGCTGTTGCAGATATTCTCGGGCGAAAAAAAACAATATCATTAGGAACTATTTTTGTTGGTTTGGGTGTCATGTGCTACGCTTTTGCAGAAAGCTTTTCAGGGTTTGTTTTTGCAGAGATGCTTTTTGCGCTTGGTGCCGCCCTTGCGTCCGGGGCAGACACTGCAATAATTTATGACACCTTAAAAAAACTTAAAAAAGAGAAACAATTCAAGAAAATTGTTGGGCGCACAACAGCAATTGGCTTTGTTGCATTAGCAATAGCATCGATTATAGGAAGCCGGCTTTATACAATAGACATCCATCTTCCTATGCTTGCAGCAA
>JAUVEX010000033.1 GCA_030594585.1 archaeon
AACACATGTCAAAACTGAGAAAGGTATAGAAACCCGTGAAAACGACGCATACAACGCACACATCTCAAGAGAAGACGATAAAATCAAAGAAATAATAATTACGAGCAAAAAAAACAACAATAAAATAAACTTAGTCAACAATGATGATGACCCACAAATAGACAAAGTCTTAAAAAACGGCGAAGTTGTCGCAGAAGAAGAAAAACCACTCTCAGAACCCCTCGCAAACCCAACAATAGAAGATATGCTCTCAAAAGAAGTCCGAGGCGCAACATACAACGAAAAAGGCGAACTTGTCCTTGACGGCTTCAATCTAGGAAGAGAACCACAGACCCCTGCAGAATATGCGGCAGAGCTTGTATCCTCAAGAAATAACGATGATGTAAATAGATACATTTCTTTGATGACTGACGAAAGGCAAGAAAAGGCAGATACATTTTACTATGAAAAATCATTTGAATTCTCGCCGGAATACCCTTCAATGACTATTAGAGGGGTTTATAAACTAGAAAAACCTACAGGCGAACATGGAGGGTATGGGGTAAACGGAGATTTGATTCTTGAAGACGGTCAAAAATCAGAGTATGAAATAAAACTACTTTTTGAAGAAGACGGAAGTCTCGGCGTGAGTATATTTGGGCATTGACTAAACGCAAAATAATTCGCATCACCAGTAGCTCTGCCAGAATCTTGGCTCATGTCCGGGCCATACTGTGGCATGAGTAGCATAATATGTAAGGGCTGCTGCAGTCACACCAACAGCAAACTGGGTTCCAAGACCGGCAGTTGACTTTATGATAATCACATCAGCGATTATGCTTCCAACAAGAACAGCAGTCCCGACACCAGTTGCTGAAGCGTAACAATAATTATTATCTATTGACTCGTCATACCAGGTATCTTTAATCCTCACGCACGAAACTGTGTGGATTTGATCCTCATTATACACCGTATAGATAGCTTCTGAATCATCAGTTAAGCGACTAAAATACTTATCTTTTGCACCTATAAGGGTGTCTTCAGTAAAAATATCTGAAAGGGCTATAGTAGGTCCGGAATGCCAAATAACTTTGCCCCCGCCACTAAAAGTTATCTTAATTTTCTCCCACATATCGTGCCCTTTAGTCACCATATCGCATGAAATAGCCCCGTCAAGTTCGGTTGACTCGTCAAAGCCTTCAGTTTCCGGATTGTCAAAAATTATTTCAGGTACATTATTGCCGTCATCGTCTGTAAAAACTACAGTATAACCATCCTTATCAACAACCGTATTTCCCTTAATCATGCGGAAGCTCTCGGCATTGCATGAGCACTCACCCACCTCAACCACAAAATTCGCCTTGCACGGCGAGGCGAAATACGCCTGGGTGTCAAGCATCAACGGCTTGTCAAGCACAACCATCTTGCTGTATGTGTCTGCCCCCAGCGTAATCTTCTGAGGAATATTAAACGGCATATGGAGCATCATCGCCTGCGGATGCTTCTCAAACTTCGCCGCAATAGACATAGTCCTATCCATAAACCACGCGCTCAAAGTTGCCGCCTCAACACCAACAGCGCCCGTCCCCGCAGTAATCATAGCCCATTTAGCAGTATTCCCGCTCTTAAGCTTGAAAATCTTTCCGATAAGCCCTTTTTTCTGGACATCATTAAGCTGATTAAAAGACTTGCCCGCATATTCCGGAATCCCTTTCATCATTTGGGTCATAAGCCCATCCACCGCTTCAGGCGAATTCCTGATAGCGCTTCGGCTGTAAGTATTTGATGCCCTAACATTTGTCTGAATAACCGCTTTTCCCGCATCATCTCCTAAATTATTTCCGAATTTAAGAATCCTTTTTATATTACTCACAAATTTAGAACTGTATTTCGCTGTGCTCTCTGTCGCAAACTCCCCTGCAGACTTAGTAACAACTTTTCCACCCTTAAATACAACTCCCAAAGGCAGTGCTGTGAGCACCAAAATCCCAATATTTGACTGCCACGATACAAGAGACTCCCACGAGCTCTCTTCACCTTGAGGAAAATTCTGCCAGTAAGCAATATAATCCGGGTCGCCAGCCCCCAAAATAATCTCTTCAGCCACGCCAACCTTTTGTGGAAGATTGAAATTCACAACATTACATTTAACAGCAGAAAGTTCCCGATTTACCGCCTCTTTTCGACACACCTCCAAATCAAGATGTTCTGTTACCGTATATGAAGAAATATATTCATCCCCTGTTTTTGCAAACGCATCTATTGTTCCATACTGGGATGTAGCCTCCTGATCATATTGACAAGACATTTTCCATTCAATTTTTTTCTTAGTTCTTACAACATCATACCCTATAGAGTATTCATAGTTGGTTTCACAACAATGATCAAAAAGATCAGAAAGGGTATTTTGACATATGACGCAGGTACTCTTATCAGGCCCAAAACACATCCCCCCATTTTCTTCAATACGCTCTGCCCGCTCATCATTGGAAATCTCGGACTCATCAACTGCAAGACATTCATTTATCCATTTTGTATCATATACACATCCCGCAAGACCCGCTGCCTCTCTTTGAACCCCAATAATATCTTCACATTCTGCAATTCCACACTTTGTAAATAATCCGGTTCCGCAAGTATTACACTCGCGTATAGAGGACTCCTTATTCATACATTCGTTAATTAATTCTGTATCGTATACACACCCTAACAAACCTAAATCTTCCCGTTTATCATTAAGGTCAATACATTGGTCCGCTGAACAAAAAAGACCATCAAAGCCACAATCATGACAATTTACAATATATGCATCAACACTAGCAATCGGCCCGAAAGTAGCAAAAAGCAAAATCCAAATCGATAACAAAGCAATATTTTTTTTCATAAGCAACACAAAATCATGAATTACAGCCAACTTCTCCTGAAACTTTTGAATCTGAAGGCGAACCCGTTACAAATGTAACAGATGTGGACTTTATTGAAATATCTCCTGTCTGTTCTGATGTGCCTTCATCCACAGCAAGCCCTTGTTCTATACGCGAACCATCCTTGTAAATATTAAGCACTTGCGCACCATAAGAATAGATGTCTATAAGCTCAATCTTATATTTAGGGCCCCCTTCAGGACAGGCATAATTATCAATCAAAACTTTTGGATTATCTTCGCTTATTGTATTTCCATCCACAATAGCATTCACATTAGTCCATTTTTGAACACCTGTTAAAACCGGCAGTTCTTCTTCTTCATCGCCCGGATCAACAACAGGAGCTCCAGACGGTGGGTATGCATCCCCCATATCACCCAAAACACTATCACCACTATGCTCAAAAAGATTAACATTACATGACTCTATATTATCAAAAATAGTATTATCTTCAGGATAAGTATTACCCATATTACTATAATACGCAACAGTATCTATTGCACAAGCCATTGCCTGCATTGATGCTAAAGCTATCTCATCATTATTAGATAAATGAATAAGACCAAGACCATCTAAGATTTTCATAAACCAATCATTTATCGACGCCAATCCTTCTTTCTGGCCCGCTACAACCCCTGTAAGCACTGCAAGAACAACTAAGATAAGTGTAATTTTAATAACGGTGTGAAATACAAAGCCTTGCCCTTTCTTCACAGTAGCCTTAGAACGAACGCACTTCTTCTTAATCTTTGTCGCCATAAGACATATTTGCCTTTAAGTTGTATATAAATGTTATTGAGGAAAAACATCAATTATTTTCATTTTGATATTTTTTGTTATCGCATGATATTTATTAGTATCAAATAATATTATCAAGAAAAAATTAGTGCGCCCGAAAAAAAATTCCGGGCGCTTTTCAAAAGGGCATACTAGGGTATGGCAGTACCCTGTAGTGCTGTATTTACGCTGTGGAATAAACAGCGCAACTTAAAAGCAGTCGCCTGCTTAAAGCAAAGATAAAAGGCGCAGCATCTCCCAAACTGCACCTGTTCCATACGAACCCTTTTAGTAAAGGCGTTCGTATAGCTTGAATCCCCCTTTAGCGTATTACTTCAATACCCAGAGTCTGTCCTAAGGACTGTGCCTCAACTGCGCTTTCCTGCGCTTTTGACTGTGGGCCTAAGATATACTGCGATTTTACACCAGTAATGATTGTAATCACGCGCATCTTGCCTTTCATAGAATCGTCAATGCGGGCACCCCAGATTGTCTGAGCTCCTGCATCTAGGTGTTTTGAGACAAAGTCACCGACCTCATTAATCTCATCAAGCCTCATGTCGGATCCGCCTGTTATGTGCACAAGAGCGCCTGTAGCCCCCCTGTAATCAACATCCAAAAGCGGATTTGTCATTGCCTGTTCAACTGACTCGCGAGCCCTTGCAGCAGATGATGATTCAGAAACACCAATCATAGCAACGCCGCCGGCGCTCATAACTGCTTTCACATCAGCATAGTCAAGATTCACAACAGAAGGAACAGCGATAGTTTCTGTAATTCCTTTAATCATTGTGACAATAATCTCGTCAGCCACAGAAAATGCCTGTTGCAATGGCATATTACCTGCAATCTCTACAAGCTTGTCATTCTCTATTACAATTACAGTATCAGACACCTGCCTTAATCTTGCAAGCCCTTCTTCTGCCTTGTGTATCCTTGCACCTTCAATCTTAAACGGCATTGTTGTAACACCTATTACAATAGCGCCTTGAGATTTTGCGCATTCAGCAACAACAGGAGCGCATCCGGTTCCTGTTCCGCCGCCCATACCGGCAACAAGGAACACCATGTCAACACCGCGAAGAGCGTCACGAACCTCATTTATTGATTCTTCTGCAGCTTGTTTTCCTGTATTCGGGTATCCGCCTGCACCTAAACCTTTTGTAAGCTCCTGGCCGAGCAATATTTTCCTGTCAGACTGTATAGTCCTTAAGTGCTTCATATCTGTATTCATTGCTATTGTTTCTGCCCCGACAATACCAACGCTTTGAAGCCGATTTATTGCATTGCAGCCCATGCCTCCTGCACCGACAACAACGATTCTGGCGTCATTCGCATCAGCGAAATCTTCCGGTTGTTTTTCTTCTGTTAAGGTCCCGATATAACCAAGACCGCCATTTGCCTGTTTTGATACAGCACTTTGTATGATGGATTCCATTCCTATACATCCCCTTTTTATTTTTTTTACTCCCCGTCTTCCAAGCGGCCATTGCTTCGAAGATATATTGTGCAATATATGCTATGCAACACATATCTTCGACAAGCGAAAAGCTTATTTAAGCTAATCAACATTATCTTTTTTAGAAATAAAACATCGGTGTTTGTCCAAACGCTGATTAAAAGTTCAAAACTAGTAGTACTTTAATGCAAAAGTCCAAATGAATTCAAATTTCGTCCAAAAAATTTGAAACACGATTCAAATAACGCCCAATTACACAATTGTTGTCCAAGACAATTGTGAATGTGAAAGTCTAATTTATTTTTTGAATAAGGGCATATATAAATGTTTTTACAGTCATAAATATACTTCTGGATGTATATACTAAAGTAATCATATCAAAAATACGCACCAAGCGAACCGATAGAGATTGTTTAGTTACTGCCTATAATATAAGGCAATATAAAACTAAGTTAGGCGAAATGAACTTTGAAAGGAGGTGTTGATATGGCAACGTATAAACAGATTCAAAACTGGGTAAAAAGGAACTACGGATTTAGTGTAAAAACATGCTGGATTGCACACGTAAAAGAGATGTGTGGACTTGAATCAAGAAAAGCACCAAACAGATTTGATGAAAATGAAAGAACCAATCCATGTCCCATGAGCAAAATTAATCCAATCAAACAAGCATTCAGATACTTCGGAATGATATAAAGTCCACTTCGCCGAACAGTGGGTATGCGGTTCGCTTACGCTCGCCCAAATTGCCCTATCGCAACTTCACATACCTGCAAAACGGTTTATGAAAAAAAAAATATTCTTGCAATCAAACAGCATTACCTTTAGTTCCAATAGAACAACCCGATTGCTTCCTATAGAACAAACCTTTGGTTCCTTTGGAGAATGGTTCGTTTCCTATGGAGTAAAATCAACCGCGCCGCTCTTGCCACCATGCAAAACCGAAAGCTTCCGTCCGATAAACATGCCCATCAGCTATCCATGAAGAATCATCCGATACCAGGTCATCAAGAATGTTTATTATATTTACGCCTTCGTCCTTAACCCTAAAAGAAATGTATTCATCCCACAAATTAATCAAAGAAGAATACTGTTCAATTACATCATCGCACAACATATTACCACAGTCTTCGCCGAATCTATCACCTACGAAATCCTTAAAAAAAGAGTATTCCCCCAATTCTGCTAAAGAATAAAACGCATATAATTCATTAATGCCTTCGCGAATATCAATCTGCTTTTCGCCCCCACAGGCAAGTGCATAAATGGTCTGGCAAGTATAAAACAACTGCTCAACATCTGAAGGAAGAACAAAAATAACATCCGTATCATCCATATCCATAATGGCCCGAACACCCACATCTTTTAAAGAAAAGTATTTTTTAATTCCTAAATTTTCGGGAAATATATAATTTAAAACAATTCCGGCATTATTTGAACTAGTAATATTCCCATCAAAAACAAGCGACATTTTAACAGATGCATCAAACGGATTCTCATTAATTTCAGAATCTAAAATAGTTGCATTAAAAGGATCCCAACTATAATCAAATGCTTGTTTTTCCCCCAACCCAGAAACATTATTGTCTGAACAATATCTGGCCACACCCATCACCAAGAACTCCTTGCCCCGAAAGATTTTAAAAACAATCGATTACATAAATAATACTATGAAACAAAACATCGTTGACAAAGTGGCGTCTGTCGCAAAGATAAGTCTAACTGCCGCAGAAAAAAACAAATTCGAAAAAGATATCAAAAATATTCTTGACTCTTTTAATGAATTAGACTCTGCAACAGTCACAAGAATTAAGCCAACATTCCAGCCCGTTGAGGCAAAAACCGCATTAAGAGAAGACAAAGAAGAATCATGCTTAACACAAAAAGAAGCTCTTGCAAACACAGCACTAAACGAAAAAGGATTCTTCAAAGGACCTAAAGCAATTTAACCAAAGGTGCTCAGTTCAAATATTTTTAAATAGTTAAATTATGAGATAATCCTATGAAATACGAAAACATGCCCACAGCACAATTTATCAAAGAATCAAACAACGGGAACATCAATTATAATGATTTCTACCGGAAATTCTTCGAAAAGCTAAAAGAAGCAGACAAAAAATACAATCTATTGATAACCCAAAACACAAAAAAACCAACCATAACTAAAGGAAAAATAACCGCACTCCCGCTTTCAGTAAAAGACTGCATCTGCACCCGCAACATAAAGACAACAGCAGGCTCAAAAATTCTTGAAAATTACATCCCTCCTTTTGACGCAACAGCAATCAAAAAATTAAAAGAACAAGGCGGTGTAATTGTTGGAAAAACAGCACAGGACGAATTCGGGCATGGAACATTCTCAACCAACTGCGCTTACAAAATTCCTAAAAACCCACTTGACCCAAAAAGATCATGCGGCGGTTCATCAGGCGGTGCAGGCGGTCTTGTGGCAGCACTTAATATGCCGCACATCGCAATCGCAGAATCAACAGGCGGCTCAATTTCAGCACCTGCAGCATTCACGGGAACTGTAGGCATAACACCAACTTACGGCAGGGTATCAAGATACGGGCTTATAGATTATGCAAATTCTCTTGACAAAATAGGCGCAATGGGAAAGACTGTTGAAGATGCAGCACTCGCCCTTAACATAATGTCCGGGCACGACCCAATGGATGAAACATCTATCAACGAAAAAGTCCCCGATTTCCTGACCGCAACAAAAAAAGACATAAAAGGCATGAAACTTGGCGTTCCCAAAGAATACTTCAGCGAAAAAATTGACGACAAGATAAAAAACATAATCTGGGATAAAATAAAACACTTAGAGACATTAGGCGCAACCTATGAAAAATGCTCGCTCCCAACAACAAAATACACAATTCCCTCATACTACATAATCGCTATGTGTGAAACCAGCACCAACTTAGCCAAATTCTGCGGAATGAGATACGGTGCAGCAGAAGATCTTAAAGGCCGGGATTTCAACGAGTATTTCTCAGATATCCGTGGAAAATATTTAGGCGAAGAAGCAAAAAGAAGGATAATATTAGGAACCTATGCGAGGATGGCAGGATACCGCGACCAGTATTATTTAAAGGCAATGAAAGTAAGAACACTCATCATAAACGACTACAAGAAAGCATTCAAAAAATACGACTGCCTTGTATCCCCCACAATGCCTTTTATCGCCCCGAAATTTAAAGACATTGAAAAACTGACACCTGTTGAAAATTATTTTGCAGACATTTTGACCGCAGGACCAAACTTAGCCGGAATACCAATGATTTCTGTTCCTGCAGGAACACACCAATCAATGCCTGTCGGAATGCATATTCTCGCAGGCCACATGCAGGAAGAAAAAATATTGCAAATTGCAGGCGCAACTCACTAACCATATTTTGTCTAATAAATTGCACCCGCATTTGAGATAATTGCGCAAAACTAAAATAAGCGCATATTCTTCTGGATTGATTTGCTCGAACTTCTTTACTTTTTCTTGATTTTTAATGGTTGAAACTCCGCACTCAAGTGCGGAGTGAAAGCTTAAAAAGCTTGAAATTTCACCAAACAAATCGCGAACTCACCAAAATTTCATGACTTGGGCTTTGATCGGGTATTAATCGTAAAGTCCGCAGCAGTCATCATACTTCTGGCCCGATCCGCATGGGCAGGTATCTTCCGGAGTGAACGGAGATACTCCATCCACATATATTTCTTCAAATTCGTCATCTTCCATTTTTTTCACCTCATACATTCCTTGTTTTTTTGACTGACTCCACAGCTAAAAAATTTTGCTTCTGCATTGAAACATGATGGCTCAGAATAGCCCGTAATACAACTGAAAAAAACATGCTTGCAAAAAACAGAAAATCCCCAATGGTTATGTGTGGTTTTATACGAACAATCATAGCATTATCAAAACCATTCAACTCTCGCGAAAAATAATCGCATTTGGTTGCTTTTTCAATTCGTTCTTCTCTTGTTTCAGACATAAGATCCAACTCACTTTTTGGATTATCCCCCTTACGCCTGCACCAATCAACAATATCCTAAAAACTAGACCAAAACATACAATTAAAGCCTTATTTCGTTTCTGGAATAACTTGGAATATTAAAATAGGGTTTACATATTTAAATACTTTGTCTTAACAATCAATAGATAAAATGAATAAATAATAAAAATATTATAATAAAAATAATTAAATTATTCT
>JAUVEX010000018.1 GCA_030594585.1 archaeon
TTGACCCGGAGTTTCTGTATTTTCCATCTTTATTGTCTCTAATACTTCAGGCGGGAGGGATAAGAATTGTGATGGGGTCATCTTTACATTCTTCATCAAGACCCATGAAAAAATTGTTCCTTCTATTTTTGCTAAAGCCATGTTTATGCCCTCAAGCTTTGCCCATAGAAGTATTGTCTCGCTAAAATCCGTCTCTTCAAAAAATGCGGCGTTTATGTATGAAAGATACATGTTTGCTTTTTTGAAATTTGCCTTTTCAAGCTTGCTTCCGTGAAACCGGCTGTTTGACAAGTCTGCATTCTCAAAATTTGCACCATTCAAATCCGCAAAATCAAATACCGCATTTCGAAGTACTGCATTTTTAAGTATTATTCGAGGTATGTTTTTTCCTGAGAAATCAGCCTCTTTTATTGTTATTCCTGTAAAATCCCTGCGGCCTTTTTGGTATTCCTCAAGCACGAATTTTGTATCAACAACTTCCGCATTTTTAGGTCCTGTATCTGCTAAATCAATGACTGAGCCTGTAATTATTGCGGCCTTGAATTCACTTGATTTGAGGTTCGCATTTTTGAATGTTGTGGTTGTTATATTGGCTCCTGAAAAATCAGAATACAATAGAAGAGCCTCTTCAAATGATGTGTTTTCTATTTTTGCGTTCTTGAAGTTGGTGTCTGAAAGCTCGGCGCCTTTGAAAGTGCAATTTTTGATAATAGCTCCTGAAAAATCTGTTTTGGCCATTTTTGCGCGGGAAAAATCAAGCCCTGAAAGTGTCTTTCCCTTAAAATCCGCGCACACTGAAACAATGTCTGAAAAATCGGTTATGCCTTCATTGTTTTCTTTTATGACCTCGTCTGCTTTTAAGTGGCGGACAAGTATTTTTGGAAACTCTTCGCCTATATTCGCATCCATAACAAAATATTGTTTTTTTGCATTTATATTTTGATGCCACTAAGAGGTTTTTTCAAAAGTTATATTAACAACCTTCGCCAATTTTTATACTAAGATATTATATCGAGATATTGAGGGATACAATGAACAAGGACAAAAAACCAAAAAACAAGCTGAAACAAAAAAAGAAAACAACAACTGTGCCTAAAAAAGCGATTCCAAACAAAAAGCCAATTAAAAAACTAAAACTTAAAACTAAATCAATTCCGGCAATCAAAAAACAGGCACAAAAATATAAGAGAAAAGCCATTAAAGCAGGCCATCCTACAAAAAAACAAATAATCAAAAATCCAAAAACAGTGAAAAAGCCAAACCGCAAAATAACTAAAAAAACAGTGAAAAAAACAACCCATAAAGAAGAAAAACAGATGAATATTCTTGAAACTTACACGATTTTAGCAGACAATGTTAAAGCAACTATTGAGATAAAAACCACTGCAACTGAATACATTCCCCTTTACTTTCTTGTGCGTCCGGAAATGAGTGCGGCAACGCATGCTGTTCTAAACACTATGCGTGACGAGCTTATCACAATGGTCAATTTATCGGTAAAGGAATTTGTTGACCCGTCCGCACTTGCAACAGTCAAAGAAAAATTCATAAAAAAGGCAATGGAATTGATGGAAAAATACCTCCCATATGCCTCAAACAAAGACAAGGAACTTCTTTCAGGAAATCTAATCCATGAAATGCTGGGCTTAGGAGATATTGAACTTATCCTTTCTGACCCATACTTGGAAGAGATTGTCATAAACGGGCATAAAGAGCCGCTATGGGTGTACCACAAGCATCATGGGTGGGTAAAAACAGATATCAAACTCAAAAACGAGGATCAGGTGTATAATTATGCTTCTGCAATAGGGCGGCGCGTGGGGCGGCAGATAACAAATCTTGACCCCCTGATGGATGCGCATCTTACAACAGGCGATAGGGTAAATGCAACACTGTTTCCCATATCGACGCAGGGAAACACAATCACCATAAGAAAATTCTCCCGATCTCCATGGACCATAATACACTTCCTTGAGGCAAAAACACTTACAAAAGAAGTTGCTGCACTTTTATGGCTTGCGATACAATATGAGCTTAACATACTTGTTGCAGGAGGCACGGCTGCAGGAAAAACATCTATGCTCAATATATTGATGCCGTTTATGCCTCCGAACCAAAGGATTATATCTATTGAAGATACACGGGAAATAAACCTGCCAAAGTTTTTGCATTGGGTTCCATTCTCATCAAGGGAGGCAAATCCTGAAGGAAAGGGTGCGGTTAGTATGCTCGACCTTCTTACAAACGCGCTTCGTATGAGGCCTGACAGGATTATTATAGGTGAAATTCGTAGGGCGAAAGAGGCAGAAGTCATGTTTGAGGCAATACGAACAGGGCACTCGGCATACGCCACATTCCACGGAGATAAAGCATCAGAAGTATACAAAAGACTTACAAATCCACCAATGAATCTTCCTGATGCGTTTTTAAGCGCGCTGCATATTATTGTCGTTCAATACAGGCACAGACGAAAAGGATTGAGAAGAACTCTTGAAGTTGCAGAACTTATACCTACAGATACCACAAACCAGTTGAATGTGGTTTACCGATGGAACCCACGGACTGATGTTCTTGAAAAAATCGGAAAACTGCATAGGGTGGTAAATGAAATAAACCTATATACGGGCATGACGGATATAGAAATAGATGAAGACATAGAGAAAAAGGCAATGATTCTTGACTGGATGATAAAAAGGCAGATAAAAACAGTAAATGCTGTCGGTAAAGTTATCGCCGAATATTATAGGGATGAAAAAAAGGTAATTGGCTTCGCCTCAAAAAATAAGGATCCTAGTGAACTTTTAGGCGAGGAGCTTACAAAAGAGCTTTTTTCAGACAAAAAGCCCTAAAAACAGTTGTTGTGGTTTTTGATGAAGAACTCAAAATTACTTAAAAAATCAGCACGGTTTATGAACTATGCATCAAAACTTGAGCCTTCTTTTCCGCAGATAAAAATAGACCTATTGCAATCAAGAACTGACTTATCCTTAAAGGAACACATCGCGATAAGCATTTATCAGGCTGTAAACACTACAACAATGTTTGTTGCAGGCATTCTAATACTCGGATACATCCTCGATTCCACCACGCTCATAATTCTTTCAGTTGCAGCATCGCCGTTTGTTTTTATCATGATGCTTTACAGCGCACTTTACCGCCCAAAAATTTTAACCCTAAAACGGGCAAGAGATATAGATTCAGAACTTCCATATGCTTTACGGCATCTTTTGATACAGATAAAATCCGGGGTTCCGCTGTACCAGGCGCTTGTTGCAGTTACGCAAGGCTATGGTGCGGCATCAAAAGAGTTTGAGTACATAATAAAAGACATAAACGGGGGGAAATCCCAGACAGAAGCAATAGAAGACAGTATTGTTTCAAACCCATCCCTTTCATACCGCCGTTCTTTCTGGCAGCTTTTGAATGCAATAAAGACAGGAACCGACCTTGAAAGACCATTAGAAAACATAGTGAATGAAATTTTAAAGACACAGCTTCTTTCAATAAAAAAATACGGCCAGGAACTTAACCCCTGGACCTTGATGTATATGATGTTTGCAGTTATTATGCCTTCTTTAGGCATCACATTTATGATGATATTATCAACATTTACAGGAACAGGCATTCCGGATATTGTGCTTATAGGGGTTCTTATATTTTTAGGATTTTTCCAGATGATGTTTATGAATATAATAAAAAGCAAAAGGCCTGTGGTGAAAATATGAGTGTCAACCTACAAATAAACCCGCGAAAAAAGAACAAACAAGAAGACATTCTAACTAAAGAAGCAAGGCATCTTCTAGAGATATTTAACAAAAAAAAGCCATTAACAGAAAAAGAGAAAAAAGAGAAAGAAAAAATACGGCATGAAAAAGAAGTGCAAAGAAGGAGGCGCGCAAAGCGGTTTTATTTTTATTTTCCAAAAAAATACCGCGAAACCATAGAAAAAGAAGCAAAATATGCGGGCTTTGATGAGCCCCCGTGTTTATTCATATACTATATGACCCAGGTGTTCTTGTTTGCCGCAGTGTTTAATCTCATATATCTTATTGCTGTTTTGCGGGCGCCGTTATGGCTTGCAATCATACCTCCAATACTAATACTTTCTGTATGCTTTGGCGCACCGTACATCATATACACCATGCTTGCAGAGTCCAGAAGAAAACAAATGGAAGTCATGCTTCCGGATATTTTAATGCTTGCATCCGCCAATATAAAATCCGGCCTTACAATTGACCGCGCACTTCTTTTTGCGGCGCGCCCGGAATTTGGGGCATTGGGTTCTGAGTTCAAGAAAGTTGCTTTTGAGATATATGGCGGAAACGATACAGAAGAGTCATTTACAAAGCTTACAACCCGGATAAAATCCCAGATTCTTGAGCGAACAATAAGCCTACTTATAGAGGGCTTGCGGTCGGGCGGTGCTGTTGCAAAGCTTTTGGAAGAGACGGCAACAGACATAAAGAATACAGAGATGCTTCAGCGGGAGATCCGCTCAAGTGTTATGATGTATACGATTTTCATATTCATGGCCGCTGTTCTTGGAGCTCCTGTGCTTTTTGCAATATCCAATTTCCTTATAACATCCTCAAGCTCAATGTGGTCTGACAGCATTCCGAGCGGGGATATGTCTGCTATGCCAAACACAGGATTTCTTTCAATATCTGCACCCCAAATGAATCTTGAGGCATTCAGCTATTTTTCAATTGCGGCCATAATACTTACGACTTTGTTTTCAGGAATACTTATTGCCCTCATCCAGAGCGGAAAAGCAAAGAACGGGATAAAATACACACCCATATTTATGACAATAGCACTTGCGCTTTTCTTTGCGGTAAAGCATGTCCTTTTAACTGTATTTGGCGGAATGCTGGGGATGAATTAAAGACCGTTGAGCTTTTCGTAAGAAGTAAGTTTTCCTTTGTCTATTATGAATTTGCCGATGTATTCGTTGCATAGCTTTAGCGAAACGCATTCTTTAAGGCCTGTTTTGTTGAAGTGCCCGAGCAAGGACCTGATACCGCCCCCATGCGTGACAATAAGGGCGGTTTTGTCTTTGTGTTTTTTTTCAAGCGTGATTATGAAACCAACAATCCTTTTTTGAAGCGCTTTGAATGACTCGCCGTTCTTTGGTGTGAATTCAGGGTTTCCTTTGAACTCGGGCACCTCAAATGCATCTTTAAGCAGCATGCCTGTAAGTTCACCGAAGTCCTGTTCTCTTAATTTTTTCTCCCGCACAATCCTATTTTCAAGATTCAGCTTTTCTGCAATGACATGCGCTGTTATAAAAGCTCTTCCAAGGTCGCTTGAGTATATGTGGTCGAATTTAATTCCTTTAAGCCTGTCTGCAACAAGAAATGCGTTTTTGTATCCATTATCAGTAAGCGGTGTGTCTATGTGCCCCTGGATTCTTTTTTTAACATTGTATTCTGTCTGCCCGTGCCTGGCGATGTAGATTGTTATCATGTGTTTACAATTAAATTAAGACAATTATATATCTTGGCTAGGGATTAACGGAAATTAATAATTAAATCAGTTTTGCTGTTTGATATGACAAATATCATGAAACCTCTATACGACCCCGCCCTAAAGGACGGGGTTTGATTGGTTCGGTTTCAAGCTATTCGAGGCATTCATCTTCGGCTTAAAAGCCGAAGTTTTCTGCCCACGAATATAAATATACGACAATACAAATACCATTTATGGATGAGACCAACAAAAAAATAATATTTACAATATTATTAATCTTGATTTTTGTTTTATATGTTATACTGTTAATAGTGCCGCCAACAGTAAGCATCTTTTTTCCAGAAGTTTCAATATATATTTATTTTATGCTGGTTTCTTTAGGTGTCGGATATAGTTCTAAGTTATTATTAACAAAAATTTCGGATAATGAAAAAATTTATTTGGCTGTTTCGATTTTTGTAAGTTGTATTCTCGCATCAATTATGAGTTTTTTTGCGGTTGTTGTGAATATGTTAGAAAAATTAAATATGTCTTTTGAAAAAATTAGCACAGGAGTTGAAGGTGTGGGCGGCATTACTGAGATGATTACCGTTGTTGCAAATCCACACATTATATTTTTGTTGTCTTTTTTTGCTTTTAATTTATTCTATTGGAAAAATATTAATGAAAAGAAATTATATCTTTGGTATTTAATACCGATAATACTGTATGTGCTGTTGATAGTTGTAATTACATCTATTATGGGTCCCGTACAAACTAGTGTGTAATTATTAGATTTAATATGGTTTCAAAAGACAAAATGGGTTGTAAAAAGCAAAAAATGATATATTTATCAGCCGATGAAAAAGAGAATTTAAAATATTATAAACAAACACAACCAAATAGTTTTATGGGTATTAAAGAATTTCTAAAACCTGAATGGAAAAAATTTGTTTTATCCATAATACTTATCATGTCTTATTTAGTTTTATTAAGTAATTTTTATTCTTACGGGGCTGCAATAGACACATTTATTCAGGAACAAGAGTCATTCTCGCAAGAATTAAAAAGCGCACAAGAACAAAATAATACTTTGCTTATCGAGCAATTAAATAAAAGAGGATTAGAATTGAGAAAAAGTATTAATCCTGCAATGTTGAATCTTGAAAAAATAGAATTTATTTATGTATTTATTGAAAAAATAGACCCATTCTTAAATGTGCCTTGCGAACTAGTCCGAAAAAGCTCGTGTGAACATTATGGTAATAAAAAAACTTATGATTCTTCTGTAGCATTAATGTCTATAACTAGTGATTTTAATATTTTTGAAAAACCAGATATAATCGAATATAGAAAAGCATCTGTTTTTACAGCATTATTTAATGTGGTGATTTTGTTTATTGAAGGATATTTATTATCCTCAATAATACTTTTTATTTTTAGAATATTGAAGAAAACGAAAAAACAAGAATTAAATAACGAAAATATTCAAGAACAAATTCCCGTTTAGCCAATAAGTTTCTTCACAATCTCAGCCACATACCAGTCAGGCATTCTTGCGACCATGGCATGATATTATAATGAACTCAACTAATTAGCTTTTCCACAACTTCTTCAGCTTGTCTCTGCTCATTAAAACGAAATCCTTGTCATTTGAGAAAACTTCCAAAGTAATTGTTTTGTTGTAGTGTTTTTTTAAGAATGGTATGAGCGTTTTCCAGTCAATGTTTCCGGCACCCATAGGCAGATGCAGGTCATCATACCCGTCGTTGTCGTGAATATGCACATGAACCAATCGTTTGTGGAATTTTTTGATAAATTCTTCAGGCGACTTTCCGTAAAGGTTTGCATGCCCGATATCCAAATGCAGGTGAAGTTTTGGGATTGCATGCAGTATCTTAGATACATTCTCAAAAGAATCATATGGTTTTTCTGTTGGCTCATACATTACCTCAATGCCTGCTTTTTTGCCTTCAGCCACAAGTTTTTTTAATGAATCAACCTGAAATCTTATACCTGCTTTTGGTGAGAACATACCGCCTGGCCAGTTGGCGTGTATTGTAACGAATTTTACACCCAGTTTTGAGAACACTTCAAAATATCTTTTGGCTTCAGCAATGGCTGCAGTTCTTATTGATTTTATTGGTGAGCCTGTAGGCAGATACCATGCGGTGTGCCCAGTAATTGCTTTAAGCTTGTATTTCTTAAGAGCGTTTTTTACTTTTTCAATGTCAATCTTTTCGGGTGTTGCTGCATCTTCCTCTAAATACAAATCAACAAAGTCAAACTTGTTTTTTCCAATCCATTCTATCTCTTTTAATATGTCCTTTCTCGGGTTGTTTGGGGCTCCTATTTTCATCTAACTTCACCACATTGTATTTTTTGTACGGGATTATTTATTAGTTTGGGCAGTCCAACAATTTTGTTTTTTATTTTCAATCGCGTTAGTTACAACATCTAAGGTTATTGGCTTTGAAAGCTTTTTTCCGTTTAGGTAAAATGTCGGAGTTTGTGTTATGCTCAGATTCACCGAATATTCGCTTGATTTTTTGACAATATCTGCTGTTGTTTCGCTTGCCGGATAGCGTTTAAATATTTCGTTTTAATACACACCATAAAAATTATTTATATGCTGCAATACAAAAAGTTTGTTATGTTTGAAATTATGGCACTTTCGATGTCTGTGGTTGCAATTGTTTTGTCGCTTTTGAGCCTGGGTTTGGTGGATAGTGCACACCGTGGGAAAAACAAGCCGCCTTATTCTTCTCCTACTGCAATGCATAACACGGGTACTGCGTCGGACCATATTATTCCTTTTCAAAAAGGGGTGTCTTTTTTGTCTTCTGAACAGCGAGCTGATGTGATTGCAACGTTGACATACAATGCATCGAAAGTACCGAATAAAGAATACTTGGAACAACATTTACTTCACTATGCAAGCCAACTTCCAAGCAATCAAAGGTTATACGCCCAACAAATTCTCAAAAATGGCAGTTTTTATCGTTTTTTGAAAGAACACCCCAAATTATTGGAATCTGCTGTGGTAAATAAACAACAAGGAGACGAACAAGAGGAAAATCCTGACACGGATGAAACCCTAGGTTGGATAACTGAGACTCTTTATGGGCCCCCACCTCATTCAAGGAAGCATACAAATCATGATAGGATATAAAGGAAACACTGCTAAACTCATTGATATCTCCGGTGACTCAACAGCATTTATCTTTATATAGACTTCCATGCAATATTTGCTTATGGTAACATACCCAGACATAGGAGACACGAACTACTTCACAAACCGTGCTTTGGAGAACAAAGCAGGGGAGAAGAAAGGCAAAATCATAATGTGGAGAAATAAAGGCGAAGAAGAGTTCCACATGATTCTCACATGC
Source organism: archaeon (assembly GCA_030594585.1). Taxonomy (GTDB): domain Archaea; phylum EX4484-52; class EX4484-52; order EX4484-52; family B79-G9; genus GLR112. The sequence continues at coordinate 8,841 of JAUVEX010000018.1, forward strand.
CCTGAATGCGGAGAAGTAAATGAGAAAAAGCAGGCGTTCGAGAAAAAGCCCTACAGGCCCAACTGCGACAGCTGCGGGGCAAAGTTCGTCATAGCTAAGCTAAAGGCGGATAAGAAGAAAAAGTAAGTTCCGGATAATATTTTTAAAGTTTCTCTTCTATTGTTGATTATTGTTTTTTGAGTGCCTCGGTAGCTCAGCTGGTAGAGCGCGAGACTTGTATAAGCGCGTAACTCGTAAAAGGCGACAATCGCGAGTTTTTTGCCTTCAAGACATCTCGCGGTCAAGGGTTCAAATCCCTTCCGAGGCTCCATTTTTTTACTAAACTTATTAAACCGATTTATTCAAAAAAATATATTTTTTTGAATAAACATTTAAATCATTTTTAAAACCATTGATTCTATAAATATTGGTTAGGTATTACTAAATATAACATAATAGCGAGAAACCGTGAAAATCATGACAGAAAAAAGAATAGCTGTAATTGACAAGAAAAAGTGCGATCCTGAGAAGTGCGGGAAGGAGTGCCAGAGCTTTTGCCCCAGAGTGCGCTCCGGAGATGACGAGACCGTAATAATTAAAAAGAAAGCGGAAATCTCGGAAGAATTATGCATCGGCTGCGGGATATGCACTAAGAAATGCCCAAAGCATGCAATTACGATTATAAATTTAGCCCACGAATTAGACGACCCGATTCACCAGTACGGAAAAAACACTTTCAGGCTATACGGCCTGCCTGTGCCGCAAAAAGGAAGAGTTGCAGGTTTGTTAGGGGCAAACGGCATTGGAAAGACTACAGCATTAAAGATACTTTCAGCGCAAATCACACCCAACATGGCGAACTTCGAGGAAAAAGCGACATGGGATGCAGTTCTTGCACGATTCAAAGGGACAGAAATTTACAATTATCTTCTGGAGTTAAAAGAAAAAAAGATAAAAGCAATTTACAAGCCGCAGCAGGTTGATATGATACCATCCATGTTTAAGGGAAAGGTAAAAGAAATACTAAAAGACGAGAGAAAAATCCTAAAAAAAATAGCAAAAGATTTGGAAATTGACCACATACTGGACAGGAAAGTCACAGAAATATCGGGGGGCGACCTTCAGAGAGTCGCAATTGCGGCTGCAATTATCCGTGAAGGCGATTTCTACTTTTTTGACGAGCCATCATCATACTTAGATGTTCGGCACAGATTAATGACTGCAAGAGCTATAAGAGAACTTGCAGAAGAAAAAGCAGTGTTAGTTGTAGAACATGATTTGGCCACTCTTGATTTTTTAACAGATGTGGTAAACATCGTATACGGGCATCCGTCAGTGTATGGTGTCATATCCTCTTTATACCCTGCAAGAAGGGGAATAAACACATACCTTTCAGGATATATCCGCGAGTCAAATGTAAGATTCCGTGATGATGAGCTTAATTTTAAAAGCCATGGCCAGATATTCAAAGGAAAGACAAAACTGATTGAATACCCGGATTTAGAAAAAAAATACCCTGAATTCGAGCTTAAAGTTGATGGCGGAAAATTCTATGCAGGGGAGATTGTTGGTGTTTTTGGCGCAAATGCTCTTGGCAAGACAACATTTATGAAAATGCTTGCAGGAGTTGAGGCGCCAACAAAAGGAAAACTGGAAGAAAAAATAGCAATAGCATACAAGCCGCAGTATTTAAAGACCGATTTCAAAGGCACGGTGCAGGATTTGCTTGCAACTACAACAAAGAAGTTCGGAACCCAAAAATACAAGCTTGATGTGTTAAGGCCGCTGGAGCTTGAGGGCTTATTGGAAAACGATGTGGAAACGCTTTCAGGAGGGGAATTGCAAAGAGTCTCAATTGCAATCGCGCTTTCAAAAGATGCAGATATTTACCTACTGGATGAGCCTTCAGCTTATCTTGATGTTGAGCAGAGGGTAAAATTATCAAAAATGATACGCCGTTTCATAGAGACAAACAAGAAAACATGCATTGTGATTGACCACGATATGCTTATGCTTAACTATATCTCGGACAGGGCGATAATTGTCCTTGGAAAATCAGGCGAACGCGGGCACCTGCATGCGCCAACAAAGCTTGCAGACGGCATGAATATATTTTTGAAGGATTTAGGTATCACATTCCGTAAAGACCCGGAATCAGGAAGGCCGAGAGCCAACAAACCCGATAGCCAAAAGGACAAAGAGCAAAAGAAGAAGAATGAGTTTTATTGCGGTTAATTTTTGTAAAAAGCATATCATGAAACTTTCGCAGAAACTAAATTTCCAAACATTCCTTCAATTTCGTTAAATTCAAGAAATTGTATTTCGCCCAAAGAGTATTTTTCAGCGATATTTCTTTCATCAATTATTCTTTGTAGTACTTCTTCAAAAATATCTTGGAATTCTTCTGATTCTATATCAAACTGAGATTTATGCAAAGCAAGCACACTTTTTTGAGAAACGGTTTCAAAGAATGTCCGGTATTGTTCAGGAGTTATGTTTTGCTTGTCTTTAGGGTATAATCCCTCAAAATCTTTTTCTGTTAAACCGGGCAATATCAGCGGAAATAATTTCGTGGAATTATATCCTGTAGCCTGTATTAGCGGCAAGACAGATTTACGATTTATTGCATCTTTTTTCAGATATCGCGTTGTTGGAATAAAGGCATACTTTTTAGGGAACTCCCTGATTTCTTCGTTTAGGTTCGTTGTCTCGTCAGTACACTCTCCAACAATTTTCATCGAATACATAGTACCACATAATCATTTGAACTATTAACCAATATGCGAAAAACATTTAAATACCTTGTGGTGGTTACATAAACATATTAACTATTTTCTGTTTCTTTTACGCTCAAACATTTATATTCTCCTAAAGCCTAAAAAATGTCATGGAGATACAGACCGGCCAAAGCACGCATAAGATTGTTCGTAGGTTCTTTGCGGTTCTTACTATTGTTTTTCTCATTATTCTCATATCTATGACGAGCAATATATTTAAGGCAAATGCGCCCGATATTGTCAGCAACTGTGTTGAGGGAAAAGCAGACTACGCCATGTTTGTGTATGATTTTCCGATAACAAGAAAAGATATGGCAACAGAAATTCTTGAAACCCTCCTGAATACTTCGCAGGTATTTGTAAAAACAAGCCTTGAAGAATGCGGGGTGTCATATATCTTTTCAAGTGATAAAGGGTATCATCTAGTGTGCGCAAACGGCGAAATATACGAATATACAAAAACATGCAAAAGCGAGACTATCAGTGATCAAAGCAAAAAAGCAATAGACTTGTTAAAAACAAGCAGTAAAGATTGAAAGTTTTTAAAATTTGGGGAGTATTCTTGTTTATGCCTTT
>JAUVEX010000085.1 GCA_030594585.1 archaeon
ATCTTTGGCATTTTTTATTTTTTCCAATAGCTCTTCTGCAAAACATTCCGGATCCTCAACAGATTCCGGACGGATGTTGCTTTTAAGAACAGAAAAATATTCATCCTGCGGAACAACGCCGGGTGTGTCTAAAAGCATTATATTGTCTTTCAATCGCAGCCATTGCGTTCCTCTTGTGTATCCCGGCTGCGATGATTCTTTTGCGCTCTTTTTTCTTATAAGCAAGTTTATGATAGAGGATTTTCCTGTGTTTGGATAACCAACAACACAGACTTTTGCGGATTCGTTCTTTTTTGATCTTTTGAATATTGCTTCTTTAAGTTCTCTGGTTCCAAACCTTTTTTTTGATGAAACAAAAACTCTTGCGAGGTCTATATTTTTTTTCAGTATGTTGAGAGATTCGCCAGAAATTAAATCAGTCTTATTTATGATAAGCACAATTTTTTTATCAAATCTTTCTGCAAGCTTTTCAAGCTTTTCAGATCTTGTATCCGTAACGCATCGCGCATCGACCACCTCAAGAACAATGTCTGACTCTTTTATGGTTCCTGCAACTATATTCCACAATGCGGCCATCTAAATCACATATTAAGTAAGTAATTAATTAATGGCTCATAAGCTACTCTTATCTTCATCTTTGGTTCAGACGGGGGCGGTTTAATCACAGCCAAGACTATATTTTTATCAAGGTATTAAAAAGATTGCTTTTTTGTCGGTATTGGTGTAACTTCCATATCAAATGCATCAGCAGACGGAAGTTCTTCTATTACCTGCGCTTCGTAACCTCTTCTTGATGCTTTTTTTGCATTGCTTACAGACATTTCAATCCGGTTTTTTTCCGGGCGCACAAAAAAATCTGTGTCTTTTAAATTTAGTTCGTGTTTAATTTTTAGGATATCGTGTTTTGGGTTTTTGGATATAACTGCGCCTTTTTTAAGAAGAAATCCGCTAGATATTGTCTCAAACGGCTTTTTTGTATTTTTCGCTCGCCGCTTCAGCCTGTTTTTGAACTGGTATGCGTCCTTTACTTTTGACTCACAGAAATGAATGGAGATATTTTTTGTGTTTTTTGATGCATATTCAACCAACTCTTTTGCTGTCTTTTTGCTCCCCACAACAGAATTATACCACGCGCCGTCGGTTTTAAATCCCTTTTCTGCCATGTTTTTAGCGCTCAGCTCAGACACCTCAAGCTCGTTTAAATTAAGAAAATCAATGCCTGTATTGTCAAGATATGCTGTAAGTTTTTTCAAGTATTCAAGCTCGCCGGGAATTGCCGGAATCTCAACACCAACTTTAAATTTTCTGTTCTGTGCTTTTTTCAATATTTCCCAGTTGTCGTGCCTTAGGTGATATCTCAATTCATCAAGACCGGCATCTTCAAGCGCTTTTAATGTGGTTTCATCTGCGTGATCTCCTGAAGTATAAAGGTGTATATGAAATTTTTCGCCGAATGTTTTTTTTAGTAGTCTTATGTAATGTAGGGTATTTTCAAGATTTATCAACGGCTCGCCGCCGGTTATACCGGCACCTAGAGCGCCTGAAAGTTGTGCCTCTTTTATTATGTCTTTCTCTTCTTTTACCTCGACCTCATTTGCATATGTTGTTTTTTTGTTTTTTCTTTTTTCTGACAACGGACAGTAAAAACAATCACGATGGCATATGCCATGCACAAAAAGCACAAGCTTCTCGCCCCTGATGCATTGCCTGCACCCTGCCGGAAGTTTACCCAAAACAAGAGTTTCTGCGGGGGAGGTATTTATTTTTCTTATCATGACTTGTTTTTGAGATGAATAAATTAATTAAATGTATTTGTTGTTCGAAGCATTTGGAGTTTTCCTGCAAAATGTGTGGTGTTCGTGGTTTCAAAAAGTAAAATGCAGATTTTTGCTTTATTTTTGATTCTATTGTCTAATTTTGTTTTTGGAACAATTAGAAGCTTTATTTATGCTTTAAATTGAAAAATAATGCTTTTTTTAGAGTATGTTTTTTATGTGCGCAACTGTCCTACGACAAGTATATATAACCACCGAAACAAAGAGTGTGCAGGATGTTTGGCTACACAATAGAATACCACAAAGAATACCACAACAAAAATAATATTTTTGAGTGGTCGACATTCAAAAAATATGGGAGATAAAACCCCTAATTTAAATGGAGGCATGTAACCATGCAAAGAATTAAACAAGTTCTAAGCGGTGCAGTAGGCCTACTTATGTCCGGAGCAACACTTTTAACCCCGGCATTGGCAGACTTTACCCTAGACAACTTTGATACAATGACTGCTGCAAACACAGTTGTAGTAGTTGGAACAGACGCAAACGCAGCCGATATCGTCGGTGCAATTAATGTAGGTGCAGCAATCGCACAAAACGGAGCAACAGCAGACGCAGCTGCAGCGGCAATAATCGCAGGTGCTGAATCTGACGATGTGGCTTTGGGCGAGGAAGTAAACGATGTTCTTGACAAATCAGCATACAAAGACAACGATGTTTCCGGTCTTCTTGACACAAAAATAACATGGAACAGCGAAGATGTTGATGTAGAAGAGCAAATCGTTCTTGGAGATGGTCTTGTAATAATGGTTAGCGCTACAGAAGATGAAGAATTTGCCAGCGACATTGTTATGGGAACAGACGCAAAAGACGCGATTGGCTACAGATTTGTGATTGACGACAGCGACTTTAACTACACTGCTGTTGACGACTCAGACACACTAGAAATTACTGTGCTTGGAAAATCCCTTACAATCAGCAAAGTTACCAACGGAACAACAGACAGCATAAAACTTTCCGAAGGAACAGAAACAGCTCTTAAAACAGGAGATTCTGTTGAGATAAACGGAAAAACTGTTGAAGTAACCGCAATTGGTTCAGGTTCTGCAGCATTCAAAATAGGAGCAGAAACAGAATTCATAAACACTGGCGATGAAGAAGAGATCGGCTCAACAGGAATCAATGTAAAGATTGAAAGCATTCTTTACACAGACGATGTTGAGACAAGACAGGTTCTTGTAACTGTAGGAACTGACCTCACAACAACAGTAAAGTCAGACGATTCCATGGAAACATACGGCGAACCTGAAGACGAAGAAGACGCTGAATGGGTATGGTTTATAGACGCTGACGACGCTGATGAAGGAAAGCTTACAATCGGTGCTAACCACAACCAGAAATATGACGAAGTTGACGAGGCAGTTGTAGCTATTGGCGGCTCAATAACGCTTCCAAACGACTACGCTGAAGTTGAGTTTACAGAACTTACAGAAACCGGTGTTCAGACATACGAGCTTTACTTCGATGAAGTTGACTTCAAGCTAAAGTCTGACGGAACAACAAACAACGGCAATGTAGACAACCAGAAAGTTCTTGTGCTTCAGGCAGTTGACGGAGGCGGCAACGGATTCTCTGTTACAGCAGACACAGGCGCTGAAGAAAGCGATTACATGTACCTTTCAGAAACAAATGAGATGGCTTTCAAAAACGATGACGGCGACATACAACAGGCAAAGGCTGGTGAAAACAGTTTCTCTTTGACATCAGACGACACAACAATGACTGTAAGCTACAGCGCGGCGGGGGGCAATCTGACAATTGCAGAACCTGCTGCCGATGGTGGAAAAGACATAACTGTTGACTTCAGTACATCATACGAATACCTTGGAGCAACTGAAGGTGATGCAGACACAGACGATGTTACATGGAATGGAACAAACATGGCTGCAAAAGACGAGGATGTAAGAACAATATACGGAACTGTAATCGAATCTCCAGAAGACAACGCAGATTCAGACAAAGTTGTTCTTTTAGTTCCAGCAGATGTTGTTAGAGCAACAATAACCATTAAAGGGCTTGGCTCAACTGTTGAAACAGTAGCTGGTGGTGTAACACAAGTTGACCTTGGCAACGGAATCGCAAAACTTGCATCCGAAGCTGAAGCTGACAAAACAGCTAAAAACCTTGTCCTTATGGGCGGACCATACGCAAACAGCCTTGTAGAAGAGCTTGCAGTTGCAGGAAAAACCCCAACCAAAGCACAGTGGGCTGACCTTGCAGGAAAAGCAATTGTACAGGCAATTGACGGTGCTTTCGCTGAAGGAAAAGCTGCAATCGTTGTAGCTGGTGCAGGTGCAGACCA
>JAUVEX010000155.1 GCA_030594585.1 archaeon
AGTTCTATTGTCCGCATCAAGAATTCTTATATTATATGATTCATCATGATAAAAATCAGTTCCTATCAATTGTATTGTATCCCCCAAATAATATGTTGCACCGTTTGATGGCGGTGTTGGGTCATTCATATCATAAAGTGAACCATCCTGACCTGATAAACGGCAATCATTTGCTATGCCGTCAAACGGAATTTGTGGGGCGGAATTATAGATATAATAATTATTGTCATTGCAGTCAAGACCAAAATCTTGTTTGTCGTCGTCGGCATCAACTGCATGCGCATACGGCAAGACAAATAAACCGGATAAAATAACGAATAAAACAATTATTTTCTTACAACACGAATCTCCACTCAAATATACCACCCATAATAATAAATTCTAATATATTTTTGTGTTTCGTAGTTTATAAATTAAAAAGAAAAAGTATCAGGATTCGTAAGTTAGTATTGTATCTGCTGTTGTATTTGTATGTATCCAATATCCCGCACCCGATGCCATATAATCTATTTCAAACTCATGCTCCGGCGCTCCCGGAACATAAGTACTCCAATCGGTTCCGTTGTATGCAGAAACTCTGTCAAATTTGCCGTCAATTGATGAAAGTACAGTTTGTGGTGTTTTTTGAGACATTAAAGGGTATCCGATTAAGTTCCATCCATTAGTGCTTCCGGTTCCTTTAAGTGTTATCAGCGTTGTTGACGGCAGTTTTCCTTCAACAGCAAGTGTGCCTGTGCCGTTCATATAAATCCAAATGCCCATAGTTTTGTCACCATATGTAAGCGTGCTTAAAGGATTTTTAGGCGCATAGCTTGTCCAATCATCACTGCTTGAATTCCAGGCATATACGCTTGTGTAATTGCCGTTGATTGATGCAAGTATATTCGGTATTGTAGTGTTCTGCAATTCAACAGGTATTGATACTAAATTCCATCCAACAATAAGCGGTATGCTGAATTTTTTGAATACAAGAATATGCATGTTTTTCGCTGTGCTGTTTGCCGTGCCGTCATTTGCCTTTATTTCAAGGTCATACTCGCCTGCAGCAGCATTTTGCCAGACAATTGCAGTCCCGTTCCATGTGAAATTGGTGTTGTTTGTAATATAGGTTAGTGCATCCCCTTCAACATCCACAGCAGAAGGCATTATTGCGATTGTGTCGCCCTCAGTAGCATTCAGGTCATTTAACGCATTTAATACCGGCGCATCATTTACAGAATTTACCGTAAGCGCGAATGTATCATCTGTCTCATATTCGCCGTCGCCTGCATGGACTGTTATGGTTTCTGCGCCATTCCAATCACTAGATGCGTTGAAAGTTATAGTGTTTCCTGCTGCGGACGCTATTTTTATTTCCGTGTTTCCTGTTATCGCATATGTTAATGTCGCATTGTCAACATCGCTGAAATATGCGCTCAGGTCAATATCGTATGTCGTGTCTTCGTCAAATGATGTGTCCGGAATTGTTAAATCCAATGTAGGCGCATCATTTACAGGAAGAACTTTTACTGTCAGGTTCACGATTGTGTCATTCATGTTGTCTGTCGCAGTCAGGGTCAGGTTTTCTTCGCCGAACCAGTTTGGTGTGCTTGCTGTGAAGTTCCATGTGTCGTTGTCTGTGTTTATGTTTGTACTGTTTAAGATTGAGAAGAAAATTGGATTGCTTTCGTAGTCTATGAAGTAGCTTGCAGGGTTCCATGTGTCGTTGTTTTCGTCTTCATTGAATGTTATTGTCGGAAGTGTTGCGTTTAGGATTGGTGCGTCGTTTGATGGTATCACTTGAAACTGTATGAATACGCCAGACCCATTATTAGGTTCATCC
>JAUVEX010000142.1 GCA_030594585.1 archaeon
GAATCTCTTTGAGCATTGAATATGCCGGGCGCCTTTTTGGGCCTGTTTTGGGAGGGCTTTTGGCAGACCGCATGTTTGTCCGAGCGCCATTCCTTACAGCGGCCGTGATTCTTTTAGGACTGCTTATACTTATCCCTAAAACTAACCTGAAGGGAAAACATATGAGTAAAAAAGAGTTCGACCTTGTGGGTGATATAAAGGAATTTCTATCATACCGAAAGCTTAAGGGGATGGCAATTCTTGGCACAGTGATGCATGCCACATTTCCTGCATTCACCATATTTCTGCCGCTTTTGATTGTAGAGACTTTTGGTTTAAGCTATACTTATGCGGGTTATGCGTATCTTGCGCTTGGCGCAACCCATATATTGCAGTTTGTATTCGGCAAATGGGCGGACAAAAAGGCATATGTCTTCGTTCTTTTGGGAACTCTTGTTTCAGGCATATTTACAGGCCTTGTATTTTTGTCAGAATCGTATATTGCGCTTATTTTTGCGCTGTTTTTCATTGGGCTTGGCAACAGTGCGTGGAATGTGTCTGCATGGACACTAATGTCTGATATAGGGGAAAAAGAAGGGATTGAAGGGACAACAATCGGCTCGTATGTCTCAATCGCTAAAATCGGCGCATTTTTAAGTTTTCTTGCAAGCGGCTTTGTGGTGCAGGCATGGGGCATAAACGCGCTTTTTCTTGTCAACGGAGTTCTCATTGTTTTGGGGTCTATTTTGGCTTATCCTTTGCTTAAGGACTAAAATAAGCCTAATATCTCAAATTAATGTGTTTTTCGCATACTGCCAACTGTCGCTACTCGCGAAAGGTTTAAAAACATTTAGCGCTTAGTTGTGTTTATTGATTATATTTGATTTGGTGGTGGTAATATGGCGGGCTATAACCCTGATGGAAAAAATATGTCTTTTTTTACAAATAATGAAGAACTTTTGAGTGCTCTAAGAGGTATGGGTAAATCCGATACATATCTTATTGCTTCATTGGAAGAACAAGGCGGTTATTGCTTCAAGGTTGGTTTACAAGCGCCAAAAGGCGGGGCTTTAATACTTAATGGCGTTGAAACTAAAAAGATAAATCCTGATGCAGAATATTTTTTAGTAGTGGATGCAGATAACTCATTTGACTTTGTAGATGATCAGACTTGTGGGAAAAAAGCTCGTCAAACATTGAAGTATGATGATGTTCAAAGAATAAAAGAAGAATTTTCTAATCATATAATACCTTATGATTCAGATATTCAAAATACTTAAAAATTTGATTTAAACCAATTATTATTGAATATCAACAACAGCACCGTTGTAGAGAATCTTTACTGTGTCGCCTAAGATGTAACCTTCTTCCATTGCGAGCGATGCATAGCTTGCAAGCCTTTCGGTTTCCCCGTGGTTTGGGATTATTGTTTTAGGGGTAAGCATCCTTATCAAATCGCGATGGTCTTCTCTTCGTGCATGGCCTGAGACATGCACGCCTTCCATGATTCTCACGCCCTGTTCTTTTAGGTCACGGACAAGAACGAACCTGTTGGCGCGATTCACCGGATTTGGAATTATATTGGATGAAAAAATTACCTGGTCTTCTTTGTCAAAAAGAAACTGGAACTCTTTTCTTGCGATTCTTGACAAAACTGCGTTTGGCTCGCCCTGGTTTCCGGTAGCGATTATAAGGTATTTAGAAGGGCTGTTTTTAATATTTTTAAGTGCTGCCCCTATTGACTTTCTCCTGCCAAAGACTTTAATTCCTGAAAGGTCAATCAAGTCCAGTTTTTCTGCGGCGGCAGTGTATGATTCCAAGGATCTTCCCAGCATGACTATCTCTCTTCGTCCCTTGTTTGCCTCAATTATGGAGCGAAGGCGCATAATCTGTGAAGCGAATGTAGTTATCGCAACTGCGGAATGGTCTTCATACGCCCTATCTATTGCGTCTGCAACTTTTACTTTTGCCACATATTCGGGCTCTGTTCTTGCGGCGTCTGCAACGCGTACGCATTCGGACACCAAAAGCTTTACACCTAATTTACCGAGTTTCTTTAATCTATCATAGTCCGGCTTTTCGCCCAGAGTAGGATTATTGTCAAGCTT
>JAUVEX010000040.1 GCA_030594585.1 archaeon
TGTGCTTTTCCTCCGTGCTGGCCCGCATTTGCCAAAACAAGCTTTTTTATTTCATCTTCCAATGTCATGAGTATAATATAAGATAAAAAAGTTTATATAGAAAGGGTTTTTCAAGATGGCGATTTATACAAATGGCATTTGATGGCTGTTTCAATTGCCGTGCTCTTAAATCAGTTGACTGCGAAAAGATTCTCTTGCCGGTAATTTAAGGGCACGAACTTTTGTGGAAGTGATATTACTCTGTATTCACATTCAACCTGTGTTGTGCTATGCTCAGTTTTGAGGGCATCAAATACTTTTGAAGCGCCCTCTAAAATAGTAGCAATATCTCCATTATTCGAATTGGCAATAACATCTTTCCTTATTATTGCATAAACATCATTTAGTTTTGAGCCATCATTAGCTTTCACGCGCATAGATCCTAAATGGGGAACAAGCAATAGATTATCTCCCGTATCAACAACAACCAATCTTTCACCGGAGTTGGCAGAACCAGAACAGCTCTCGAGGTAACGAACATCCAGAGAACTACGGTCATGTAAATTACCAAATGGTTGAAAAAAATTATATGTTAGTATATCAGTAATATCAGACCAACCACCACTTTCGCAAAGAATTCCCGTCTTTTCTTTTAATTTCTCTTTTCTTAACTCATGATCGCAATATTCTGAATTTATAAAAATCCCCACCAAATGCCTTCCTGTAATTAACTAGTGGTACAAAAACATATAAATCTTTGGCTATTTTAGCATCTTAAAAAATCATAAAATTTAGATTCAATTAGTGGATTTCAAGCTTTTTTATTGCTGTAGGCCTATACATTATACGCAATAAAAAACAAAAAAAGACTCAAAGAAGACAACACATCAAAAATTCCACAAAACCTTATAAAACTAATACTGCCTAAACAATTAGTGTTATCAAACATGACGAGGGTAAGATAGTTGGTTAGTCCTGGAGATTGTGGATCTCCATACCCGGGTTCAAATCCCGGCCCTCGTCCTTCTTTTTTTAATACTGCGTTTAAGAGTTTGTGCAGATATTGTGATTTTACGCGACTTATAACTATCGAATTAAATATAATTGCTATACGCGTTTTTATATGGCCGTGCTCGCTAATCTATACACGAATCATTAGACATACATTACAACAATAAAAACATATACAATATTGCAATTCCAATAACCACCGAAACAGCAGCAAGCACTTTTACACTGTTATCGTCAATAATCTTGTCAGATATTGATTCAACTTCTTTTGGAAATTCAAGCATAAGCCCGCTAAAAAGAAGCCCGAATGCGAAAATGAGTGAAAGAACATTCACAAGAGGCACCCCTTCAACTGCATAATACATCACAATTACACCGAGCAAAGGAAGCAAATATTTTAAAATTTTATTGTTTATGTAGTCTTTTTTTGCCCAAACCAAGAAATTTTTTGGCGCCGCAAATATTATAATTCCTTTTACAGTAATAAGAAGTGCAAATGTTATCGCGATTATCTCAAGTTCGGTCATAAGTATATTTTATGAGTATCCGGTATATATAATTATGCATAACTTTTGGCATCTAAATGACTTTATTTAAAAACTGGCCAGTATAAGATTTTATGTTTTTTGCAATTTTTTCCGGCGTGCCTTCTGCAATTATCTGCCCACCTGCATCGCCGCCTTCAGGCCCTAAGTCTATTATCCAGTCCGCTGTTTTTATGACATCCAAATTATGTTCGATGACCACAACAGCATTTCCATGCTCAACAAGCCGATTCAATACTGACAAAAGTTTTTTTACATCATCAAAATGAAGGCCTGTGGTTGGCTCATCAAGAAGATAGACTGTTTTTCCAGTACCTCGTTTTGCAAGTTCAGAAGTAAGTTTTATTCTCTGCGCCTCGCCTCCTGAAAGCGTTGTTGATGATTGGCCAAGCTTAATATATCCAAGGCCTACAGCATTCAGGGTTTCAAGTTTTTTATTTATGCGCGGAATATGCTTGAAGAAATCAAGAGATTCCTCTACAGTCATGTTAAGAACATCGGCAATTGTTTTGTCTTTGTATTTTATTTCAAGGGTTTCTGAAGAATATCTTTTGCCTTTGCATACCTCACAAGGCACATAAATATCCGGCAGGAAATGCATCTCAATTTTTATGACCCCATCACCGTCACATGAGTCGCATCTTCCGTCAGGAACATTGAAACTGAACCTACCAGGACCATACCCACGCGCCTTTGCATCTTTTGTTGCGGCGAATAAATCCCTTATATCCCCAAAGACTTTCGTATATGTTGCCGGGTTTGACCTTGGTGTCCGGCCAATTGGTGATTGGTCAATATTTATCACTTTGTCAATCTTGTTCAGGTATTTTATTTTGTCATGAACACCAACAGGTATGCGGGAACCATATAAATTCTGCATCAATGCCTTGTAAAGAGTTTCATTCACAAGTGTTGATTTGCCTGACCCTGAAACACCGGTAACGCATGTAAGCACTCCTAAAGGGATTCGAACTGTAAGATTTTTAAGATTGTTTTGCCGTGCATTGATTATTTCAAGAAAGTCAGTCCATACACGCCGTTCTTTAGGGACATCAATTTTCTTTTTTCCTGAAAGATATTGTCCTGTAAGCGATTTTTTGCAGGCTTTTATGTCTTTGAGTGTTCCTTCAGCAACTATCTTGCCGCCATGTATGCCGGCACCCGGCCCAAGATCAATTATGTGGTCGGAAGCATGCATTGTCTCTTCATCATGCTCGACAACAATCACAGTATTTCCCAAATCACGAAGATGCTTTAAAGTGCTTATAAGCTTTTTATTGTCTTTTTGATGAAGCCCTATGGATGGCTCATCAAGAACATACATAACGCCTGTAAGATTTGCGCCTATTTGGGTTGCAAGGCGAATCCGTTGTGCCTCGCCGCCTGAAAGCGTTCCGCTTGAGCGCGAAAGAGTGATATAGTCAAGGCCGACATTTGATAAGAAAGAAAGCCGGGACTTTATTTCCTTTAATATTAGCTTTGATATCAATTGCTCTTGTTCGGTAAGTTGGATATTGTCGAAAAATAGTTTCGCCTCATTTATTGAAAAGTTAGTTATATCTACAATAGATAGCTTGTTTATGGTAACAGCTGTTACTTCTTTTTTTAGCCGTCCTCCATTGCATGTTAAGCACAGGTCTTCACGCATGTATTTTTGCATATCTTCTTTTCGTCTCTCTGATTGAGTTTCCAAATGGAGGCGCTTGAGATTATTTATCACACCCTCAAACGCTGTGTGTGTTTCCCAACGGCCATCATCATGTTTATGATGGTATACGGTCTTTATTTTTTCACCTTTTGAGCCATAAAAAAGTATGTCCATCATTTTCTGGTCTAGATTCTCAACAGGCACATCAACAGGAATGTTATAATGCTCGCAAATAGATACTAATTTCTGCATATAAAAACTTTTAAAATGGCGAGACCATGGCGCTATTGCTCCTCCCCGTATTGAAAGTTTCTTGTTTGGAATTACAAGATTCGGGTCAAAATCCATTTTAATACCTAGTCCCTGACAGTTAGGGCATGCACCAAAAGGGCTGTTGAAAGAGAACATACGGGGAGTAAATTCAACAAGATTTATGTCGCATTTAGGGCATGCGAAATTTTTGCTCAAAATCATCTCCGTATTACTATATTCAATTATGACAAGACCTTTTGACTCTTTAAGCGCTGTTTCTATAGAGTCAGATATTCTTGATTTTGATTCAGATTTTATGGTTATCCTGTCAACGATTATTTCTATATTGTGCCTGATTTGCTTGTCAAGTTCAATCCCCTCATCAGTTCCCTGTATCTTTCCGTCGATTTTAACTTTTGTGTATCCTTTTTTTGCAAATTGGTTTAACAATTGTTCGTATGTGCCTTTCTTTTTTCGTATTACAGGAGATAAGATTTGTATTTTTGTGCCTTCGGGGAGCCGCATAACTTTTGAAACCATCTCATCTGTGCTCTGGGCGCGAATCTCATCCCCGCATTCAGGGCAATGGGGGCGGCCTATTCGGGCAAATAACAGTCTAAGGTAATCATTTATCTCTGTTATTGTGCCGACAGTTGAACGGGGGTTTTTTGAGGTTGTTTTCTGTTCTATAGATATTGCCGGCGAAAGCCCGTCAATTGCATCAACATCCGGCTTGTTCATAAGACCCAAAAACTGCCTCGCATAAGCTGACAATGATTCAACATATCTTCTCTGGCCTTCAGCATAAAGGGTGTCAAACGCAAGCGTTGATTTGCCGGAACCGGAAAGACCTGTAATCACAGTAAGCTTATTTCGTGGGATAGCAACCGAAATATTTTTTAGATTATGTTCTCTAGCACCTTTTATTGTGATATTTTCCTGAACCAAAGATGTTGTCTTTTTTGCCATTTTCAATCACCGGAAACTGCTGGCGTAACCAGCAGATGAGGGTGTTGGAATTTCGGAAATGCATAACGCATTTCCTGCATTTCAGAAATGTAGGAAATTTGCTTCGCAAATTTCTGAAAAGCTTGAAACTTAACCAACCAAACCACCGATTTTCAACCGCAGGTTGAAAAGCCTCGAACTTTAGTGAGAGGACTAAAGTCGGTGGTTGAACCAATGTTTCATGATAACTTATTAGTTTTGAAACCAGTTATTTAAAGTTGATTTGTGTTGCGTGCCGATAAAATTTTTGTTTGATCGGTCAAAAACATATAAAAAAACAATCCGTAAAATAACAAGTATGGTTAAACAATATGATTTATTGATTATTGGCGCAGGCCCCGGGGGATTATCTGCCGCAAATGAAGCTGCAAAAGAAGGTCTTAAAGTTCTTGTTTTAGAAGAGCACAAAGAAATCGGTGTTCCTGTACATTGCGGTGAATGCTTTTCTGAATTTTCAGCAAAAAAAGATCAACTAAGAATCCCTTCAGAGATTATTTCAAAAAAAGTAAAAGGCGTGCGTGTAACATTTCCAAACGGAAAAAGAGTCCTTGCTAATGAGCCGGGATTTGTGTTGAAAAAAGACAAATTTGAGCAATGGCTTGCTAAAACTGCAAAAAAAAGCGGTGCAAGGATCTGGATGGCAAGCAAAGCAACGGATATTGAAAAAGTTGATGGCGGCTATGAAATAACCTCTCTTGGCCAAAAAATCTTTGCAAAAATCATAATAGATGCAAGCGGCGCAAATTCTTTTGCCGCATCAAAACTTAAGATAAATAAAAGCGCAAAAACCGTTCTTGGCGTTCAGTATTTAGTTGAAGATATTAAATGGGATAATTATCTTGATTTTTATATACTTCCAAAATACGCACCTTATGGATATTTATGGGTGATCCCAAAAGAGAATAATTTTGCAAATATCGGTCTTGTATCAAAAGAAAAGGGCAAAAAAGCAATGGATAATCTTGATAAGTTCCTGGATTATCTGACAATACCTAAAAAAAATGCAGTCAAGACATTTGGGGGCCTGATACCAACAAGCGGCCCTGTACCTAAAACTGCTGAAGAATCGCTCTTGTTTGTAGGCGATGCTGCGGGATTTACATCCCCGATGTTTGAGGGCGGAACACAGCTTGCAATCGTGTCTGGAAAATTCGCAAGCAAAGTTGCAAAAAAAGCAATTGAAAAAGAAGATGTTTCTGCTAAAATGCTTTTGAAATACAATAACCTTTGGAAAAAAGAATTCCCCGACTACACCAAACTTGTAAAAGGCAAAAACGCATTCTATAAACTCAATAAAAAAGAACTTGATGAAGTTGCAGATCTTTTCCCTGAAAACATGACAAAAGTAGGCATTATCGGAATATTCAAGATTCTTTTAAAAATAGCATCTAAAAAAAAGCATCTTTTAAGAAAAGGTGTCATGCACGCTATGAAAACGCTTAAGTACTCTAGAGCAAAACACTATGGCTGGTAGTTAATTTTAGCCTTTAATTCTTTAATTGTGTCTCTCAATTTGGCTGCTTTTTCAAACTCAAGTGCTTCTGCCACTACATTCATTTCCTGCTCAAGTTCTGATATTACAAATGCAAGCTCGTTTTTTGGCACTTTTGAATAATCTATCTCTTTTTCTTTATCAATGACTATTTTTTCATGAACTGCCTTTGCGATTGTCTTTGGCACGATATTATGCTCTTTATTGTATTCTTCCTGTATTTTTCTTCGCCTTTTAGTCTCAAATACTGCCTTATCTATTGATTTGGTCATTTTGTCCGCATAAAGTATGGCTCGTCCATTTGAGTTTCTTGAAGCCCGCCCCATTGTCTGTATCAATGATGTGGTATTTCTTAAAAAACCCTCTTTGTCTGCATCAAGTATCAAAACCGTTGATACTTCAGGCATATCAAGGCCTTCCCTTAAAAGATTAACACCAACAAGGCAGTCAAATTCACCCATGCGCAAATCTCTTATGATGTCTACCCGCTCAAGCGTATCAATATCGGAATGAAGATATTTAACGCGCACATCATTTTCGCTTAAAAAATCGCAAAGCTGTTCTGACTGCTTTTTTGTAAGTGTGGTAACAAGTGTTCTTAAACCCTTTTTTGCCTGTTTTTTTACTTCCGCCATGAGGTCTTTTACCTGTCCTTTGCATGGTTTAATTATAATCTCCGGGTCTAAAAGCCCTGTTGGCCTTACAAGCTGCTCGGTTATATTTATGCTTTGCTCTTTTTCAAAATCGCTCGGTGTTGCTGAAACATACAAAATATTTTTTATGCGTTTTTCAAACTCATCGAATTTCAAAGGCCTGTTGTCATATGCTGAGGGAAGCCTGAAACCATGTTCAACAAGGCTTTTTTTCCTTGCATAATCACCGAAGTACATGCCGCGAATCTGTGGCAGAGATACATGAGATTCATCAATCACAATCAGAAAATCATCCCTAAAAAAATCAATAAGTGTTGATGGCGGCTCGCCCTTTTTTCTTTTGTCAAAATGCCATGAGTAATTTTCAATGCCCGGACAGTAACCGATTTCATTCAGCATTTCTATGTCATAGTTAGTTCTCTGCTCCAATCTTTGCGCTTCAACTAATTTGTTTTCCTTTAGAAGTATTTTTAATTGTTGTTTTAGTTCTTTTTTTATTGATTCAATTGCTTTTTGTGTCTTTTCTTCAGGCATAACAAAGTGCTTTGCAGGAAAAATCATGATATCTTCAAGCTTTCTTATAGTAACACTTGTTACCGGGTCTATGTATGATATTTTTTCTATTAAGTCCCCAAACATTTCAATTCGAACCACAATATCTTCGTAGCTTAAATGTATCTCTATTGTATCTCCTTTAACCCTGAACTGTCCTCGTTTTCGCTCAATGTCATTTCTTTCGTACTGTATGTCAACAAGATTGCGTATGATATTGTCTCTTGAAATATCGGTATTATTTTCAAGAAATACAGCCATTTCTTTATAGTCTTCAGGAGAGCCAAGACCGTAAATACATGAAACCGACGCCACAACAATAACATCTTTTCCGGACAACAAAGAGCGGGTGGCAGATAATCTGAGCTTATCTATCTTCTCATTGATTGATGCGTCTTTTGCAATGTATGTATCTGTTTTAGGAATGTATGCTTCCGGCTGATAATAATCGTAATAGCTTACAAAATACTCAACACGGTTGTTTGGGAAAAATTCTTTGAATTCATTGTAAAGCTGGGCCGCCAAAGTCTTGTTATGAGTTATGACAAGTGTTGGCTTTTTAACTTTTTCAATAACATTTGCAACAGTAAATGTCTTGCCCGAGCCTGTGACACCAAGCAGGGTCTGTTTCCCGAAATTGTGCTTCAGGATGCCCTCAGTTAATGATTTTATTGCGGTTGGCTGATCTCCTGTTGGCCTGAATTTTGAGATTAGTTTGAAATCGGTCATAACGAAGTTTTAGGGGATTAGAAATAAAAATTGTTTTAAGAGACCGTATATTCTTTGAAACTTATGCGTTTGGTAAATATTACAATTTAACAAAATCTTTTTCTATTAAGTGGAAAAATTCCAAATAATTCAATAATGTCTGTTCTGAAACCAACGAACTATTGGTTTCTGGAACAAATTCTTCAATTTTAGATAATATATACGGTTCAGTAAATATGGGATTCATAAACTCTTTTAACTCTTTTATTCTTTTTTGGTATTTCGCCATCAATTTTTTGTTACCTGTATCTTTCATTTTTTGTTCATAAAGCAATGGCTGAAGAAACACATCCTTAACATTCAACAAATTTGTAAATGCATTCATATTAGAAATATTTGACTTTTTAGCGCTCTTAAGCTTTTTATTGATGCCGTAAATATCCCTCAACAAAATTTTACTTCCGTAACCGCTGCTTATGGCCCTATTATCAGCAAATAAATCAACAATATCGTATGTAAGAGCGCCATAAAGAGCACTTAATTCTCTTTTTAACCATGAACTCAAAAAT
>JAUVEX010000093.1 GCA_030594585.1 archaeon
CTTGTTATCTGGTGATTATCGAAATCCTCTGTGTAGTTTTTAGGGTTTTCATCAATTCCGCCAAACGGGGTTATTGCTGTGACTTCTATATAGCCATATTGGAATTTGTTTTCAACAGACCAGTCATATTCTGTGTAAACATAAGAGGATAAATCTTCATCATTCTCAGGGTCTGAGTAAAGCTCAACATCTGTTTCTCCCCAGAAATCATTTTCAAAACTGTTAATATAGACACTTAACACATTTGTTGTATCTTTATTTGCGGCCACATAATCTGTCAAATTTATATCTGCATCATAAGTTGCACCCGGATTTGTAACATTTAAAATACTATTGTTATTGAAATAAATCTGAATGTCATCTTTCCCCACAGCATCAAACACATTAAGTGCGCGAAGATGAAGTGTAACATTTTTCACAGTTGCCGCTTTTGGAACATTTATCGGCATTATTGCCCATGCCCCTCTTTTCTTGGTGCCGCTTTGGTCACTTAATACATTATCGAAATATTTTCTTTCAGCATAGTTGCCTGTAAATGTCCGCTCTTCTTCGGTCTTGTAAATTACTTCAACTTTAGTTCCCGGATGAATATGCGTGTTGAAATCATCCTGGCTTTTAAGCACAATTTCTATCTCGTGCCAGCCGCCGGGAGATGCGTTCAGGTAATCGGTCACATCAACGACTCCAAAGTCCATATTTGTTGTTTTTCCGGCTTCGGATTTTTGCTGGGTGTATAACCAAGTCACATCACCAATTATATCCCCGCTCGCATCAACAAATAAATTATTGGAATTTATGGCGCTTGTCCCCCGGTGTATTGATATGTGCATTGTAGCGTTGTATATTTCTGTTGCGTTTAAGTAAAATTTCTTATTTATATATGCGACCCCCCCGGGATCATATGACCCGCCTTCGGGGTTAAATTCAAATACCTTTGACGCGTTCTTTGAAACTTTAGATGCCCAAGCCCTTGATACAAAACCGAAAGGCGCTGTGTTTTCCTTGTAACCTGAGACTATTCTTGATGCGGATGTCAGGTAATCAAGCTCCGGCTCGTTTTTAGGGTCAATTCCTGTTGTTGAATAGATA
Organism: archaeon; assembly: GCA_030594585.1. GTDB lineage: Archaea > EX4484-52 > EX4484-52 > EX4484-52 > B79-G9 > GLR112. The sequence continues at coordinate 1,090 of JAUVEX010000093.1, forward strand.
AGTGTCTTATTGTCTGTTTCCTCAACAGATAACGCATAATCATAACTTTTTGGAATCAACTGTCCCGGATTGCTAAAAACATCACTCACAATATCGGCAGCGTAACTAGTTTCATTGTAGGCCCATAAAAGCCCGATTATATCGGGAAGGTTTTTTGGGGCGTCGTCTATTGTTAAATTAGTGTCAGCTATTATATTATTTCTAAGTGTTTCATTTATGTCTGAGAATTTCAATTTCCCGAAAATCTGCATGGCATCTTCGGTCACATAATGCATCTGCTCATAATTTGACTTTCCTGAAATCGTGTTTGTATCAATTGACAATACAACGCCAAAAGCAACGCTTAAAAGAGTTATTGCGACTAATGCATCCATTGTGAAAAAAAAGCCTTTCATCATAGTTTCCTCCACAAGACCAAATTTATTTTCGCGCTTATAAGATTTCCCGAATTGTTTATAAGTGCTATGCGTTCTGAATGTATTATGTAATCGCCTTCAGAATAGTCAGTTCCATACGAGATGTTTTTGTTGTCAAGTACAATTATTGTCCCGTTTTTATAATACATAGTAAGATTAAAATCGTTTGCACCCAAACTCATAAGCGATTTCGCCTTTACATATTCTGTGTCTTTGAAAGACAGCAATTTTGTCTTGTTGAGCACATGGTCTTCTTCTGCAAATCCTAAGAAAACAACTGTTTCGTTATCCCATCCAACAGGGCTTCCGGTGTTGGTTATTAAAATATCTGTTATTGTTCTTGCTTTTTTCTGCATGTCTTCAATATCTCGAATCCATAGTTCTTTGTCATTTGCAACATTCCAAAGATTTATCGAAAGGGCTACAACCATCAAGAATATAACAAAACTTACAGTAAAATCCGGAGTAAGCGCCTGCGCTTTATTGGTTCGCATAAATTTTGCCCTCCGAACATATTATTGTGTTTTTCCCGGGAGTTATTGTTCCTGTTATGTTTTCGATTGGTATGTGCGATAAAAATGAACGGTCATTCATAGTGATAAAAACCAAATAATCTGTTGTATTCACAACATAATTAATACCGTAAAAAGATTCGGCTATTGTAAAATTCTTTTCATACCCATCGCCCTCAGTAACTGCAACCCTGATATCAAAAGCAATATCGTCTGTTGTCTTTCGCGCAAGGCTGTTTATTCTTTCAGATATTGTGTCTATGTCTTTGTCAATAAATGAAAGATAGACTACGCTGAATGCAAGAAGTGCGAATGAGGTAAGCATTACAAGTTCAAGGCCGGACTGGCCTTTATTGTTTTTGCGTGATATTGACGCCATTGTCTATAGCCCTTATGTTTATTTGGTATGTTCCGGGTTCATTCGGTATATTCCCGGTCACATTAAAATCAAGAGAAGAGATAATATCTCCGGTTCTGCCATAAAGCTTAAGCCGCATCACAATCATATTTTCAACAAACAATGTCTCGTTTATATTTGCCGGAAGCTGCGCCTTTATGGTAACTGCGGCGGGCGGGCCTTGCGCATAAACAAGTTCTGAAGCTTCTGTGAATTTATTTAGGGTCTGGCGCGCAATAAGTGTGTTTGAGTCTTTTCTAAGGCCATCTATTGCATTCTGCCCCATCAAAAGAACCGGTGTCAATAAGAACAAAGCCATACTGACAACAACAAGATATTCCATTGCTGCCTGACCTACCTTTTTATAGTACTTACCCATAAACTATTTATTGGGATAGCTCCTATATATATTGCGTGATGTTATGAGTGGGTGGAAAAAAACTATGCTTGAAACAGGAATTGATGGATTTTTAGAGCTCGTAGCATCAAAGGGATCAATAAATGCAAAACTAGTTGCCGATGAGCTTTCCTTGTCTGAAGAGACTGTTGAATCCTGGGCAGACATATTGTCAAAAGAAGGGCTTGTATCAACAGAATATGACAAAAAAGGCAACCTTATAATCATGAGCACAACGAAAAACACAAAAGAAAAAGAAAATCATATAAAAGAGCTTACAAAAAATGTCCAGGCAGATATTATAAATATAGAAGCTAATGTGCACTCAAAAGAAAAAACATTGAAAAATGAAGAGAAAATGCTTAAAGGCTTTGAAAAAATACTTGAAAAGGATCTTGAAAAAACAATCGCGATTGATGAAGAATACGGAAAAATCAAAGAGAAAGAGAAAGAAATTCTTGAGCTTTTTACAGTCATGGGTGCAAAAGAAAAGGAACTAAAAAACGATTCAGTCAGCATAAAAAAAGTTGTTGATGAAAAGACCAAAAGCATAAAGAATATTGAAAAAGAACTTAAAAACTTTGAAAAAGAAAAAGTGCGCCTTTTAGAAGACATCGAGCTCATTAAAAAAATATCAAAGGTTTTAAATGTTCCTGCAGAAGATATGAATAAAAAAATACAGAATATCGAAGATCGCGTTCTGGAAATAAGAAAGCTTAACAACAGCGTAAACAAAAAATACGGTATTGTAAAAAAGCTTTTCTCAAAAATATAATAAAAAAGGGTGAATGCTTATGCCTTGCGGCAAGAAAAGAAAAGGATCAAAAATGCGAAATCACAAACTGAAAAAGAAAAAGAAATCGCAAAGGCACAAGAAAAAGAAATGATTTTCGGACTATTTTTTAGTATGTGCGCTAGAGCACATTTAAAATAATCTTTAGTTAAATACGGTTATGAAACTCAAAAGATTCTGCCCTAAATGCGGT
>JAUVEX010000012.1 GCA_030594585.1 archaeon
ATTTCTGTTACACATTACAGAATATTCCGTAATACATTACAGAAAAAACCTATTTCTTAACAAGCTTCTCTGCAATGCTTGACAAATCTATCTCATACTTACCGGCACCAACCTTTATCACAATCGGCCGTTGGTTAAATAGGTTCACAACATCTATCTCGTATTTGCCGGGAGCCACAACGCGCACAGCCTCTAAATCAAGAATAACTGCAGAATCAGCACTTCCGGATACATCTTTTTCTTTCAGTATTTCGCGCACATCTTTCTCTATTTCATCAAGCTCTTTTTTTGAAAGGTTTTCAATATCTTTTTGCGCATTTTTTATCTTAGCATCAGTTACATAAAAGAAAAACTTAGAGCCGCATTTGTCGCACCCTGAAAGAAGGTAATCCGCATCATCAGCATGCACTTTACCGCACGCGGTGCATTTATTTGGCATGAATATAATTGAACAGAAAAATATTAATAGATATGCTAAATTCACTTCAAATAAAACATAAGCTCTTGGGGGTCTTTTTTTATCTTTTTTATCATCTCAGCAGGGCCAATCACTGTAAGTCCCCTCTTTTTTCCTAAAAGAAATTCTGCAAGCCTACCCCGCATCTGCGAAAAAAACCCCGCGTCTTCTTCATCAGAAACATCAAAAGACCCTATCTCTATTCCTGAAAAACTATCAGAGACTTCTTCCATTGTCTCTTGTATCAAATCTGCTTCTTCTTTTGGTGAAAGCTTTGCATCGACGACGACAATGGTGTTTTTTTTCAAATCAGAGAGAATATTCTTAATCCCTATTGATTTAATTCGTTCGTAAGGCATAAGTTTTATGGAAATGTCTTTCATCTCAAAACCTCAAAAAGCCGTTCATAAAGATAATCAATATTTTCTCGCGCCTTGGCAGAGATACCAATAACTTCATACTGTGGAAATGCATTTCTTATCTCAGTTACATCTGAGGATTTAAGGTCACACTTATTTGCAGCAACAAGTACAGGAATTCCTCGGGCCTCAAGATTTCCAAGAATTGTGACATTCACCTGATCTACAGGATCCTGTGTCGAATCAAGAACAACAACAACCACATCCATGTTATCAAGCCATTTTATGGCCTCAATAACGCCCCTGGTTGCCTCTTTTGCTCTGGTTTTTGCATCATGTTTCTTGATTCCTTTTTTTACAAAATCCGCATAATCTATTTTTGTTGCAATCCCCGGCGTATCCACAAGATTGAATGTAAGCTTTTTCCCGTTGTTCTCAATAACTATTTTGTCTTTTACAATAATCTCTCGCGTCTCATGCGCTATACCCGAAACACTGCTCATCTCTTCTCCAAGCCAGTCTTTGCATATTGTATTTGCTAATGTGGACTTCCCTGCATTCGGGGGACCGTAAAGCCCTAATCGTATGTCTTTCTTCTTTGAAAACAAACCATTTAGAAAAGAGCCAATTTTCTTGTGTATTGACTTTAAGTAACTGACAACCATTGCTTAAAAGTTATAGCTGAAAGTATTTAATTCTTTCTGTTTTTAATTTATTTGATGAAAAAAATAACAATATATCTTTCAGGTGGAATAAAAAAAGGAAAAAATGATGAAAAAAAGTCTTGTTTTGGTGAAGCAATCAAGAGTCAAATAAGGGAAAAATTAAAAAACTACGAAATTCGCTTTCTTGATCCCAATGACGCCCCGCCAAATCTTTCTGATGCAAAGGCAGTTTTTGGGTGCGATCTTTTAAGGGTAAAATTAAGTGATTTTGTTATTGTGGATGCAAGAGAAAAAAGAGGCGTCGGTGTCGGGCAGGAAATGCTTTTCGCAAAACTGAATAAAATTCCGGTAATATCTGTTGCCCCGAAAAATTCCCATTACTTAAGAAAAAATCTTGAATACTTGGGGCAAAAAATAGATGAATTCACACACCCATTCATTTTCGGGCCAAGTGATGCCATTGTTGAAAACTTTGAAGATGCGGCAACCCGCATAAAAGACTTTATTGAAAAACCAAACACCGTAAAAGGAATTGAGTTTGTTGATGAATCAATAGAACACTACAAAAACACACAAGCTCCCGCTCACAAAAGCGTAAAAGAAGTTTTAGACGAAAAATCATGAAATTTTGATGTAATTGATGGATTTCAAGCTTTTTAATTGCTACGGGTCTATACTTTATACGCAATGAAAAAAACATAGATTATTAATTAATTCCTGCGCCAATGTTACTCATGACAGAAAACACAAAAATAATGTTTTTCCAGGCAGACTATGCAATTGAGGACGAAAAACCCATAATACGGCTTTTCGGAAAAACAGATACTGACGAATCAATCGCCCTTGTTGACGATTCATTTACACCTTATTTCTATGCCATTCCAACCGACGGCGCGGACGCCAACATTCTACTAGAAAAAATAAAAAAATTAAGCTTTGTAAACCAAGAAAAAACAATCAAAGTAAAAAACGCAATACTTGTAAAAAAAACAGTTGACGGTATTGAGAAAAAAATACTCAAAATATACGGAAACGTCCCGAAAAACATACCATACATAAAAGACGAAATAAAAACCTGGGGTTCTATCAAAGACAAAAGGGAATTCGACATCCCGTTTCACAAAAGATATTTGGCAGACCAGGAACTTTCCGTTGGTGCATGGTATAAATGCGCGTTTGAAAAAAAAGACATAAATATTGCGGCAGACATCAAAGGAAAACTAATTTCAATAAAACCACTAGAATCAAAAAAAGAAAACCTAAAAATTCTTGCATTTGACCTTGAGACAATACAAGATAAAGAAGAAAACATAATAATTCTTGTATCGATTGTAACAAACAAAGGCTACAAAAAAGCAATCGGTTATGTAAAAGACCACAACAAAGACACAATCATTGTTGGCTCAGAAAAGGCACTCATAGAAAAATTAGAACAAATAGTCCAAAAACAAGACCCGGATGTAATTGTTACATACAACGGCGATTCCTTTGATTTTACAGTACTTGAAGCGCGCGCAAAAAAGCTCAAATGCACCATAAATATGGGGCGCACAAAAAAAGGAACATTTTTCAAAAAACAGGGAATATTTTCAGGTGCATCTGTTGCAGGCAGAAGCCACATAGACCTGTACCGGTTTGTATCACAAATAATGCGGGCAACAATCTCCTCTGAAACAATGACATTGGACAATGTCGCAAATGAGCTTCTGGGACTTAAGAAAAAAGACATGTCGTGGGAGCAGATAGAAGAATTCTGGAAGAAAAAAAAGAACCTTGGAAAAATATCAGAATACTGCATACATGATTCATACATCACAATGAAACTCGCAGAGCATATATTGCCAAACATCTTCGCACTCTCAACACTTACATGCCAGACTGCAGAAGATGTATGCCGCATGTCGTATGGCCGGCTTGTAGAATCATACGCCATTAAACGCGCAGCAAAGCTAAACATTATTGTCCCCAACAGGCCGACAACAGAAATGATGGGTGAACGAAAATTGCTCGATGCAATTGAAGGCGCGTTTGTTGTAGAGCCAAAACCCGGCCTTCATGAAAAAATAGCGCTCTTTGATTTTCGCTCGCTATACCCAAGCATTATCGTATCCCACAACATAGACCCATTCACAATACACAAAGGCAAATGCAAGGCACCTGTTCCGGGTCTTGATTTCTGTTTTGACACCAAAAAAAAGGGCTTTGTTCCAAAAGTCCTAAACGAGCTTATTGATGAAAGAATCACACTAAAAAAAGAGCTTAAATCAAAAACCAAAGGCACCACAGAATTCAAAGACGCATACGCAAAACAGTATGCTCTAAAAACAATTTCAAACGCATTCTACGGGTATCTTGGATTTGCAGGCTCAAGATGGTATAAACGAGAGTGTGCTGAGGCGACAACAGCTTACGGCAGGCATTACATCCATAAAATAATTGACATGGCAAAAAAAGACGGATTTGAAACAATCTACGGAGACACAGACAGCATTTTCTTAAAGGCAAAAAACAACAGAAAAAAACCGGAAAAATTTGCAAAAAAAGTCAACAACACACTTTCAGGTATAATGGAGCTTGAATTTGAAGGCTCGTTTGTCCGGGGCATCTTTGTAGCAAAAAAAACAGGAATCGGCGGCGCTAAAAAAAGGTACGCCCTCCTTGATGAAAAAGGAAATATCACAATCAGGGGCTTTGAAAAAGTCAGGCGCGATTGGTCACCATTAGCAAAAGAAACGCAGGAAAAAGTTTTATCATGGGTACTAAACAACCAAAAAGACAAAGCAGTCGCGTTTGTAAAAAAAGTCATAACTGACTTAAAAGACAAAAAAATACAAAAAGAAAAGCTTGGTATTTACACGCAGCTAAAAAGAAATATTGATAAGTACGAACAAATTGGCCCTCATGTCGCTGCAGCAAAAAGAGCAATAGCAAGAGGAGATAAAATACACACCGGACAAACAATACGGTATATCATAACAAATGGTGGCGGACGGATATCAGATAAGGCAGAAATATATGAATTTGCCAAAGATTACGACACCGACTACTACATAAACAATCAGGTGCTTCCGGCATCTATGCGAATATTGTCAACTCTTGGTGTGACTGAGGATGAAATTCTAAACAAGGGAAAACAGAAAGGCCTTTTTAGTTGGGGAACAAAAAAATAAGCCGCAACGACTTCAAAGCAAAAAAATAAGAATTGCCGGAATAAGATAAAACGCCGTAAAAATATATGCAATCGCGTACCTTCTTGAGTGTATTGCTTTATCCGTAAACCATTTTGAAATATTCAAAGGAATAACCCTTAAAGGATAAAACACAGCTATGCCAAATGCATTGTAGATAAAATGAGCAAGAGCCACAGTAAGTGCAAAAGAACTCCCCGTTGCAACAGCAGCAAGCATTGCTGTAATTGTAGTCCCGATATTTGCGCCAAGAACATATGGGTATATTTTTTCAACAGTCAAAAGGCCGACCGCAACAACAGGAACAATCAAAGAAGTTGTAACCGAGCTGCTCTGGACAAATGCAGTTAATGCAACGCCAAAAACAAACGCCCTTGGCGGATTTTTAAAAATAGAATCTCGAAGGACATCTTTAAATTCTGATTTTGCGAGTGGTTTTGCAAGGCGCACAAAAATATTAAGTGATACAAAAAGAATTACAATAGATGCCGCAAGCATTAAAAAAGGATTTTTCATAAAAACTGCAGATTCAAGAAAATTAACCACCGGAGATATAATGAGTGTTAACGGGCTTTTGAATGTTGCGGCATTAGCCCCCACAAACAGGTTTGTCAAAAAGGATGCGCTTTTTTCAATTGGGTGAAACAAAAGCTCTATCGGGAAAAAGACAGCCAAGGTCATAAGATTAAACACATCGTGCACAACTGCTGCAGAGAATGCCTTTTTGAAATAGCCGCCTTTTTTACTATGGCTTAAGGAAACAATAAGATTAGTAACACTTGTTCCCACATTTGCACCCATAATTATAGGAATTGCCGAAGTAATATCTAAAAGACCTCCCGCAACAAAACCCACAACAATCGCAGTTGTTGATGAAGAACTCTGAATAACGCTGGTTGCAAGAATTCCGACAAAAAGACCGGCAACAGGGTTTGCGGTGAGCGCAAAAAGGCCTTCTGCAAAATCAATTCCAAAAAACTTAAAAGAATGTCCCATAAGTTTTATACTCACAAGAAATGCGTAAAGAACTATGGCAAGAAGCACAAATTTTCTTGCCAGGACTCTTTTTTTGATGTGCATATGCCTGTCTTTTTTGCAATCCTTTATATATATTCCCATAAAATGAATATTGTTGGGTCTTATGGACGAAAAAACATACAATAACTACATAACTGCTGGAAGAATATTGAAAGAAACAAGGGATGAAACAAAAAAATTAGTATCTCCCGGCGCATCACTTCTTGAAATCGCAGAAAAAACAGAAAGTATCATAAGAAAAAAAGGCGGCTTAGTCGCATTTCCGACAAATATTTCAATAAACGATATTGCAGCACACTACACACCAAATGAAAATGAAAAAACCGTCTTTGGTGAAAAAGATGTTGTAAAAATAGATATGGGCGTGCATGTAGATGGATATATTGCAGACTCCGCATACACAGTATGTTTTGACCCGGACAAAAAAGAAATGGTTTCCGTAATTGAAAAAGCACTTGAAAAAGCTCTCTCTCTAGCAACCCCGGGAAGGCCTGTTTCTGAAATAAGCGAAGTTATTGAGTCTGAAATAACATCTTTTGGTTTCAAGCCGGTAAGCAACCTCACAGGCCACAGGCTTGAGCGATACCAGCTCCATACAGGATTTATTATCCCCAATGTGCGGACAGGTATAAAAGAAATCTTAAAAGAGAATGATGTTATTGCAATAGAGCCTTTCTTAACAGATGGTGGGGGCTCAATAAAAGAAGGCCGTGATGTCCGCATATACATGTTTGAAAAACAGCATCCTGTTCGAATGACCGCGGCAAGGCAGGTGCTGTCCCAATCAAAAGAACAATTTTCAGGGCTTCCATTCGCACTGCGCTGGATAAAAAACCCTAGAGGAATTCTTCTTAACCGTGCAATCCGGGAACTTGTTTCTGTTGGTGCTATTTACGAATACAACGTATTAAAAGAAATTCTGGGAGGGACTGTAACTCAGGCAGAGCACACAGTTATTGTAAAAGACAAGCCCGTAATAACCACCAGATAACATAAAATGATGTAAGTTATATATTTATTCATGCCCAAAAACATCTATGTTTCCAGATATTGGCCAAAAAGGCAAAACAGTTCTTGTACTATGTATTGACAGAGATAATGATCTTGAAAGAAAAGCTGGAATAAAAGGACCGGTTATTGGACGAAATGAAAATCTCAAAGCTGCAGAAAAACTAGCGTTATCAGATCCCGCAGATTCTGATGTAAATGCAATTTTTAAAACAATACAGGTTTTTGATGAAATAAAAAAGAAAAGTTCCGCAGAAATAATTACACTTACAGGAGATGCAAATGTCGGAATAGCTTCTGACCGGATCATACTTTTGCAGCTGGATAAAATAGTTAAAAAAAGAAAAGTTGCAGAAGCAATAGTCATAACAGACGGTGCAGAAGACGAATATGTCCTGCCGCTAATCCGCTCAAGAATAAAGGATGTATATACCCAAAAAATAATTGTAAAACAAAACAACCAGCTTGAAGGAGCATATTACCTTATGTATGAATTCTTAACATCTATACTTTCTGACAAAAAAGCAGCCAATATGTTTATCGGCCTTCCTGCAATTGCAATACTCATATACTCTATTTTCGGCAATGCCGGTGGGCGCCTCATATTAGGTGTTATTGGTGCGTATCTTTTTGTAAAAGGCTTTCAGCTCGAACCATATGTAACTCGGTTTGTGCATGAAATTCACCTATCCCTAAAGGTTCGAAAAGCAAGTTTTTTCCTGTATATTCTTTCCTTTGCTTTTCTTGTACTCGGTGTATTTTCGGGATACGAAACAATAAAAACCACAAACACAACAGAAATTCTTTTGGGCAGTGCTTATTTTATAGAATCATCTGTTTTCCTGTTTTTTGTAAGTGCTGTTCTTGCAGGTGTTGGAAAAATGCTCTCTGAAAAAAAGATTGTCTTCGCACAATACATAACTTATTTTGTCCTTATGTTTGCAGGAGCATGGATTATGCATGAAATAAGTGCTTTTGTATTGGCACCTCAAATTGGTTATTCTTCTTTGATGTCTGCAGTACTTATCGGCGGTGCTATGGTTGCCATAAGCGCATTTGTTGAGAAAAGACAAGCATTGAAGAAAAAATGATTTCTCCATATCCATTCTAAAACAAAGAAAAATGGTGGGCCGAGGCGGATTCGAACCGCCGATCTTCGCCTTTCTTTCACGCAGTGGAAAAATTAAGCAAATCCTTTTTTGCGTGATGTAAGGGCAACGTCATTTTTGGCGCGCAAGCGTTAAAAACGCTGTTAACTCTTAGATTTTTAACGCGTAACCAACTAGACTACCGGCCCGCTTAAACAAAATGTATATATCTTCTTGCTGCCAAATATTTAAATGTATGTTATCGTTATCGCAGGGTAAAGCACTCGTAAGTTATGCAAGAAATTGTGTTGAAAGCACAATAGATATTATTAAACCAATTAAAAACCTTAAAGGTTTATGGCTTGAAGAAAAAAAAGTTATTTTCGTAACACTGCATAAAAATAAGCATTTAAGGGGCTGCATCGGATTTACTGAACCCATATACACACTTAAAGAAGGTGTCAAAAAAGCAGCAATCCTTGCAAGTTTTGAAGATTCACGATTTCCGCCCGTAAAAAAAGAAGAACTTAAAGGTATATCTTTTGAAGTTTCCGTACTTTCAGATAAAAAACTGATAGAACACAAAACACCTGAAGAGCTTTTAGATAAAATAACCCAAAAAACAGACGGGCTTGTTCTTGAATACGACGGATATGTTGGGCTTTTTTTGCCGCAGGTCTGGGAACAGATAAATACAAAAGAAGAATTCCTGAAAGAATTATGCTTTAAGGCAGGTCTTACTGATCCAAGCACTTGGAAATCACCCCACGCAAAGATTTACCAATTTTCCGTACAGGCTTTTGATGAAAACACAAAAAATTAATCAAATATCATAAAAATATATATACATCAAATAAAATAAACACGCTAGCAAGCCCTTCGGAATTATGATTAGCAATGTGCTGCTCATAACTTCTATTTCTGTGCTTGTTATATGCCTCCTGATTATAAGATTTGTTTTTAAGCTAACAGCTAAAGAAAACCAAAAACAATATTAAACCAAAAAAACTTAAAAAATCTTTATTTAAAACGCCACCCATATTCTTCATTGATTAGTATGCCAAAAATATTGTTCAGCTTCCTTTTGACTTTCGCATTTTGGATAGTTCTTGCAGGGACTGCAATACAGGAAATAATAATAGGCATTATTATTGCATCCACAGTTACAATCACAACAAAAGAATTTTTATTCCGTGAAAGCCCTAAAACATTATTAAGCCCGCTTTTTTGGCTCGGTTGTGTAAGATATATTATTGTATTCATAAAAGAAGAAATCATAGCGAACATAAAAACAGTTAGCATAATACTTACGGGAAATATTAATCCTGCAATTGTAAAACTCCCCACCACAATTAATGGTGACTCAAAAAAAGCGATTCTTGCAGATTCAATAACACTTACCCCAGGCACATTCACGCTCGAAATTAAAGATGCGCTTTTTGTTCACTGTCTTAATTATAAAAAAGACTCAAAACCCGGAGTGGTTTTTGAAAAAACAATAAGAGGTATAAAATAATGATTATTTTATTTTATTCATTTGCAGTACTGTTGATTTTTGCGCGTTTGGTTTTAGGGCCGAGTTTTGCAGACAGGCTTTTAGCACTCGACATACTATCAAACATTTTTGTGGTTGGCCTTATCGCATACACCGTCTATTCCAAAAGTCCTATGTATTTAGACATAGCAATTGCTGTTGTGATGCTCTCGTTTATAGGGGTACTTGCAGTATCTAAGTGGGTGAAAGAAAAATGATTACGATTTATTACGCAACAGCCGTGTTCGCATTTATCGGGGCTTTGGGGCTTTTAAGATTTCCTGATGTGTATACCCGAATACATGCAGCAACACTTATAACAATTTCCGGGCTTGTTATTCCTCTTTTTGCCCTCGCATACGCAGCCCCGGAATTCCGGCTAAGGATAATTGCAATAGCAATCATCATGCTTGTAACAAACGCGACAACAGGCCACGCAATTGGGAGAGCCGCATACAGGCATGGCATCGCCCCGAAAAATCTTTCAAAAAATGACCTTGGGAGATTAAAATGATTTTTGAATTCCTGCTTTTAGTCGCCATCATACTTGCTATTGCAGCAGTTGAGGTAAAAGATATGCTTTACGCAGTGCTTATTTTAGGCGGGCTTGATCTTGTTGTAGCTGTCCTTTTTTATCTTATGGCGGCACCAGACATAGCAATAACACAGATTGTCGTAACTGCGGTTTTTGGGACATTCATCTATGTTGTCGCAGTAAACAGGACGGGAAGAAAAGAAGTGATTGAATGAAAAAAACAATAAGTGTTTTTGTCGCAATTGGATTCTTCTTGATTATTGTAACTGCTGTTGGGAGTTTTTCCGAGAAAAAAACAGATGTTCAGGAATACTACACAAAAAACTCCATTGAAAAAACAGGCTCTGCAAACATAGTAAATGCTATTGTATGGGATTTTCGAAGCTATGATACTCTGGGCGAAGAAACAGTGCTTTTTACGGCAATTATAGCTGTTTTCCTTATTGCGCACAAAAAAAGCATTGCAGAAAAAAAGGAAGTGAGTGGATAATGGATGCAATAATAAAGACCACAACAAGGCTTTTAGTCCCATTAATCATGGTTTTCGGATTTTATGTCTCTCTTCACGGCCATATATCCCCCGGCGGGGGTTTCCCGGGAGGAGTTATTCTGGCCTCTGCATTTCTTCTATTAGTGATTGCATTTACAGAAAAAGAAGTTGAAAAGCATTTCAGTGAAATAAAAATAGGGGATCTAAAAAGTGTCGCAAGCATAGCGCTTCTGGGAATTGTACTTCTTGAAGTTATTGTACGCCCAGACATCCTGCACCTGCAAACGCCTTTAACTCTCTGGAGCGGCGGAGTTACAATATTTTTGAATCTTTTCGGCGCGATTGTTGTTGCATCAGGACTTGTGATAATAGTATATTCATTAGTAAAAGAAGAATGGAAATCAAAAAAATCAAAGTGGTAAAAAATGTTTGTTAATTATATAGCGGCCTTGTTGATTTGTATTGGAATCTATACAGTCCTTGCAAAAGAGAATTTGCTTAAAAAAATAATAGGTTTCAGTATTTTCTCAAACGGGATACACCTTCTTTTAATCTCTATAGGCTATAGGGTGTCGGGTGTGGCGCCGATAATAACAGATATAAAAACAACAGGCTTAAGCCTTTTTGTAGATCCGCTGCCGCAGGCATTTGTGCTGACTTCCATTGTCATAGACCTTTCAATAACTGCTCTTGCAGTCGCAATAATCATACAGGTACATAAAAAATACAAAACAATATCTGCAAAAAAACTGGATAATCTACGGGGATAAAATGTATAGCTTTCTTTCAATACCGATTTTTCTTGCAGCCGGATTTTTAATACCGTTTATAGGTTCATCAAATGCAAAAAACAGCCGCAGGATTGCGCTTATCGCCTCTTTTTTAGCAATTGTTGTATCTCTCTTTGAAATCCCTTCAGTATTGCTGAATAAAATATCTGTAAAATATATGTCCGGCTGGATGGCGCCTTACGGAATTTCAGTTGCAGTCGATGCATTCAGCCTTGTTTTTATAATTCTTGCATCTGTTATTGGTTTTCTTGTGGTGCTTTATTCCAAAAAATACATAACCTCATGGAGTGTTGAATACTACACGCTTCTTATGCTTCTTTTTACAGGGGTTATGGGTGTTCTTCATGCAGGGGATCTTTTCAACCTGTTTGTATTTTTTGAGATTCTTTCAATCGCATCATATGCGCTTACAGCATTCCATAAGAACAAAAAATCACTTGAAGGCGCCATAAAATATCTCATTTTAGGGTCGTTCACAGCATCATTCATGCTTTTAGGCATCGCAATAATCTACGGAATCGCAGGCACACTCAACATGGCTGATTTAGCAGGAACTCTTGGGGCGGGCTTAAGTACATCAACTGCAATAGCTTTCGGCCTTATATTTGCCGCGCTTGCATTCAAAAGTGCTGTTGTGCCATTTCATTATTTAAAAAGCGATATTTTAGAAGTAACAATCCCCCCTGTTGGCGCATTTTTCGCATCCATTGTAAGCGCAACAGGCATATACGCAATTATGCGCCTCTATTTCACCGTATTTAACGCAGGGTTTCTGACACACCACATACTAATTCTGTTAGGTGTTATGTCAATCATATTGGGTTCTTTAATGGCTTTAAAGCAAAAAGATATTATGCGGCTTTTAGCATACTCCGCAATAGCACAGGTGGGTTTTGTTGTTCTTGCTTTCGGTATGGGTGCTTTTGTAAGCGAATCATACATTGCGGGAATATACCACCTGATAAATATTGTTTTTATTGACGCACTTCTTTTCTTTTGCGCCGGTGTTTTGGTTCTAAAGCACAAGACAACAAACATGGAACACCTTCAGGGTGTAGGTACCGTAAATCCGGTATTATCTTATGGTTTTCTTATAGGTGCGCTTGCAAACGCAGGTGTTCCTTTAACAAACGGGTTTGCAAGCAAATGGCTCATATATGTGGCATCTATTAAGGTATCTCCGATATTGACCATCATAACTGTTGTAGCGTCCGCAATAACCCTTGCATATTCGCTTAAGGCATATTCTGTTTTGTTCCTGTCAAACGCAAAAAACCCAAAAACAATAAAACTTGATGGAACAATAATTTTCCCAATTGTATTTTTATGCATCATATGCATTGCTCTTGGAATTTTCTATACCGCAGGCATAAGCATATCTGAAATTGCAACAAAAGCGCTTTTAAACAACAAGCCGTATATTTTGGGGGTGCTTGGCTAATGATAAACTCTATGTTTTTTGACACAATATCTGTATCGCTCATATTTTTTGTGCTTTTGGTATTTTTTGTGTATCTTGCAGGAAAACCCAAAAAAGCAGTCACTCCGGGAAAAACAAGCATATATGCATGCGGCGAAAACTTAAACCCCGAGGATCTTAACATGGTTCAAAAAAGCTTTTATACTACAATCATCGATGCATTACGGATAAATAAGCTTTCAGAACTCCATTCGGGAAATCTTACAGAATACCTGTTTTTGGTTGCAGCAGGAACATTTGCAATCATAATTTTATTGGTTTTATTATGGTAATAAAAATAATTTCAGAACTATTGAAAAAAGCAAAAGCAAAATCCCCATGGATTCTGCACTACGATACTGGCGGGTGCAATGGGTGCGATATAGAAATACTTGCAACATTGACACCGCATTATGATGTTGAGCGAT
Source organism: archaeon (assembly GCA_030594585.1). Taxonomy (GTDB): domain Archaea; phylum EX4484-52; class EX4484-52; order EX4484-52; family B79-G9; genus GLR112. The sequence goes on from JAUVEX010000012.1 coordinate 13,041, forward strand.
TCGGTATTGTTGAAAAAGGAAACCCAAGGCATTCAGACATCCTTGTTGTAACAGGAGCTGTAACCAAAAAATCCCGGCCCCGATTAAAAAGAATATACGAACAGATGCCTTTGCCTAAAGCAGTTGTGGCTGTTGGGGGATGCGCCATAACTAAAGGTATTTTCCACGACGCGTATAATATCTGCGGCCCTGTGGACAAAATAATACCTGTTGATATATATGTCCCGGGATGCCCGCCAAAGCCTGAAGCAATAATTGACGGAGTTCTAAAAGCCATTGGCATCTGGAAAAATAAATTATGATTGAAGTTAAACAGTTAAAGATTGTGCGAAAGGTAAAAATATGAAAATTGTAATCTCTCTTGGAGGGTCTCTTGTAGCAAATGAGCCAATAAATATGGGCGAGTATGCTGAAGCCATAAAAAAAATCAGCAGGGGAAACCGGCTGATTGTTGTTGTGGGCGGTGGGATCCCGGCAAGAAAAGCAATTGAGGCCGCAAAAAAAACAGGGGCAAACGAATTTGAGCAGGACATAAAAGCAATTGAAGTAACACAAAAAAACGCATCTGATTTTGCAGTCGCTCTTGGTGATTTTGCGGAAAAGGAAATAAACAAAAACTATGCAGGCATTGTATCCCTTTACAATTCAACAGAAAAGATTGTGGTCTGTGGGGGAACAACACCCGGCCAGTCAACAGACGGTGTTGCGGCAAACCTGGCAAAATTGATAAAAGCAGATATGATGATAAACGCCACAAA
>JAUVEX010000073.1 GCA_030594585.1 archaeon
AAAACAATTCTTGGCCACCAGCTTGCAAAATGGGCTGCTGCAGATATTGTAATTTTTATAGGTGTTGGTGAACGGGGTAATGAAATGGCGGATGTCCTTACCGAATTTCCGGAAATAGAAGACGAAAAAACAAAGGAAAAGCTTATGGCTCGTTCAGTTCTTATTGCAAACACATCAAACATGCCTGTGGCCGCAAGAATAACATCCATTCATCTTGGAGGCCTTGTTGGTGAATACTATCGTAATATGGGGTATAATGTTCTTTTGATCGCAGACTCAACTTCCAGATGGTCTGAAGCATTGCGGGAACTTTCAGGAATGCAGGAAGAAATGCCTGGAGAAGAAGGATATCCGGTATACCTCGCTTCAGAAATAAGCAAATTCTACGAACGGGCAGGAGTTATAGAAACTGACGCCGGTATTGTAGGCTCATTAAGCATTGTCGGTGCTGTAAGCCCTCCGGGTGGTGATTTTGCAGAACCGGTCACAGATGCCACAAAACGGGTTGTCGAATGTTTCTGGTCACTTAATGCGGACCTTGCATATCACAGGCACTATCCCGCTGTTGATTGGAACAACTCCTATTCTAATTATGATATTGAAAATTACGAAAAATTAGGCGCAATCAGAAAAAGCATGACCGAACTCTTGCAGAAAGAAAAAGATTTAGAAAGAATTGTGCGTCTGGTGGGTTATGAGTCACTCCCGAAAAAAGACCGCTTTGCGCTTCTTGTTGCGCGGCTTTTTAGGGAAAATTTTCTCCAACAGTCCGCATTTCAAGAAGAGGACAAATACTGCACAGAAAAAAAGCAGCATGAAATGATTATGTCATTTGCAGCACTTTTGGATGTTGGACTTAAAAAAATAAAACAAGACAAAGATTTTGAATACCCTAAAGAAATAATTGATTCAATTGCCCGGATGAAGTTTGAAAAAAAGGATTCATTTAAGGATTTGCGTGAAAAAATAGAGGCGTGTGATGTCTAATGAAATGTATTGTTACCGGTGGTTGTGGTTTTATTGGAAGCCATCTTGTTGACGCCCTTGTTTCACGCGGAGACGAAGTTATTGTTGTAGACAATCTTGTTTCCGGAAATACAAAGACCATAGAAAAACATATCAAAAAAAAGAACTTTTCTTTTGTAAAAGAAGACATCCTCAACAAAAACAAAATGATGAATATCACAAAGAATGCTGATTTCCTCTGGCATATTGCAGCAAACCCGGATGTTAAGGGAAGCGCCAATGACCCGGACACTCATATGAAACAAACCATTGAAGCAACAAAAATAGTGCTGGATTGTGTTGTCAAAAACAAAGTAAAAGGAATTGCTTTCACATCCACTTCCACTGTATATGGCGAAGCAAATGAACTCCCCACAAAAGAATCATACGGCCCATGCATGCCGATATCCATATATGGCGCTGCAAAACTTGCAGCAGAAGCGCTTATCTGTGCGTACGCCAGAACATATGGTTTTAATGCAGCAATATTCAGATTTGCAAATGTTGTCGGAAGCAGAAGCAATCACGGTGTTATTTTCGATTTCGCTAAAAAGCTTAAGAAAAACAAAAAAGAGCTTGAGATTTTGGGTGACGGAACCCAGACAAAATCGTACTTTTATGTTTCTGATTGTATACGCGGTATGCTTTTCGGTGTTGAAAAAAAGAAAAAACCTGTTGAAATATACAATATTGGCTCCTCTGACGCAATCACAGTTACAGAACTTGCAGAAACAGTTACTTCAACTCTTGGGCTTACTGGTGTTATGTTCAAATACACCGGCGGTATCTCTGGTGGTGCCGGTTGGGTCGGGGATGTAAAAAATATGGAGCTATCAACAGATAAGCTGAAAAAAACAGGATGGAAACCAAAATACACCTCAAAAGAATCAGTTGTAAAAACAGTTCAATCAATAATTTAAAAAAATAAGTGAATACTATGCAGGAATACAAAACCGTATCTCAAATAAAAAATCCTCTTGTTTTTGTGAAAAACACAAAAAATGTAGGTTTAGGGGAACAGGTAAAAGTAAAGACACCCGACAACACAACAAGACTTGGTGAAGTGCTTTCAATACAGGATGATTTGTGCATTGTTGAAGTGTTTGAAGGTGTTGACGGTCTTGATATTGAAAAAACAAGTGTTGTTTTTCTTGGGGAGACTTATAAAATAGGGCTTTCAAAAGATATGCTTGGTGGTGTTTTTGACGGCCTCGGCAGACCAAAAGACATAGAATTTGCTATTGATATTGAAAAAGACATTAAAGGCGAAGTAATTAATCCTTATTTTCGTGCAGTCCCGGATGAATTTGTGGAAACAGGGATATCTGCAATAGATGGTCTTACAACCCTTATTCGCGGCCAGAAACTTCCTGTTTTTTCACATGCGGGTATGAACCACAACCTGCTTTTGGCAGAGATTGCAAAAAATATCACCGACGCAAACAAAAAAGAGCAGATAGTCATCTTCGCCGCCATGGGTGCTACAAACAGGGAAGCTGATTTCTTTGAGAAATTTTTTGAAAAAACAGGCGCCCTAAACAACCTTATTATGTTTTTAAATCATGCCCACGATCCTGCAATTGAGAGAATAGTAACGCCGCGGGTTGCACTTACAACCGCAGAGTATTTTGCATGGGAATTAAAAAAAGATGTTCTTGTTATTTTAGGGGATATGACCAACTACGCAAACGCGCTTCGCGAGCTTTCATCTTCAAAAGAAGAAGTTCCGGGAAGGTTCGGATACCCCACATATCTTTACAGTGATCTTGCATCCATTTACGAGCGAACCGGCAGAATAAAAGAAAATAAAGGTTCAATAACGCAGCTAATATATCTTACAATGCCTGATGGGGATATAACCCACCCGGTTCCTGACCTTTCAGGATACATCACAGAAGGGCAAATCATACTTTCACCAACACTCAAGAAAAAAGGTATATTCCCTCCAATAAATATAATCCCTTCCCTTTCACGGATGATGCACAAAGGCATTGGTGAAAAATACACACAAGACGCGCATATGCAGCTTTCGAACCAAATATACAGCGCATACTCTGAAGGCCTGCGCCTTGAAAGCCTAATGAGTGTTGTCGGTGAAGATGCCCTCACAGAAAGAGATAAAAAATACATAGAATTCAAAAAAAACTTTGAAAACCAGTTCATAAATCAGAACGAAAAAAGAACAATAAAACAAACACTCTTTTTGGGCTGGCGGCTTTTGTCCATTATACCTAAAGAAGAACTCACAAAAATAGAGAAAAAATATATTGAAAAATACATGGAGTGATTTTTATTAGTTTCAATGAAAACACACCCAAAACAAGAACATCACTTCTCGAATTAAGGAATAAAAGAAAAATCGCCTCCTTTGGTCTTGAAATATTGAAAGACAAAGAAGATGCATTGCTGTCAGAATTTCTTGAAGTTATAAAACAAGCAAAAAACGCGCGTACGCATCTGACCAATAATCTTTCTTTAGGAACCAATGCACTTGCCCGCGCAGAAAATTGGTTAGGCCCAAACAACACAGAAAGCATTGCCGCATCAACAACACCCCAAAAAAGCATCTTCGTGTGCGAAAAAAACATAATGGGAACAACCGTGCCAAAAATAAGCGCAAAAAACCTAAAAAGAGATTTGTTCGCGCGGGGATATAACCTTCACGACACAACAGAATCAATTGACCTTGCTGCTGATTTTTTTGAAACTTCTCTTGAATATGCTCTTCGCATTGGTGAAGAAGAAACAAGCGCGCAAATACTCGCAGAACAAATCACAAACACCAGAACAAAAACAAACGCTCTTGAAAAAATAATAATTCCCGAAATACTCAATAATGAGAAAAAAATAAGAGCTAATTTAAATGAAACAGAGCGGCAGGAAACTGCCAAAATAAAAAGAATAAAAAAAATACTTAAAAGAAATTAATTGCTGGACAAAAGAAGTATTGCCTCTGCAAGATCGCCTTTTGTCTTCTCAAGCGTGTCTGTCGCCTCTTTTTCAGTTGAGCCTGTCTGTTCCACAACCATTGCAACATCATCTTTTGAAAAAGGCCCGTTTGTTTTTTCTTCCACAACACCGGATACCTGAAAAGAATCATTGCCCATCATATTTATTTTTTGCACTGCCGGGCTTGTAATTACAATATCCTTATCTTGACACCGAATAATCACTTCACGCGCCTCTATCTCTTCTGTTTTCATGCCCATCTGGCGCATCATTTTTTCCATTTGTTTAGGATTCATATTTCCAAGCATATAATCACCATAAATTATTGTATAAACTAATATCGAAGGAAAATAATAAATAGGAATAACATACCCATAAAATACATGTTTTTTGAAATCATTTTATTTATTATGGCAGGAGTCCTTGTGGGAACCTTCACGGGTCTTATCCCCGGCATTCATGTGAACATGATTGCGGCGTTTGTTCTTGGTTTTTCATTAACCGAATATCCTCTTTTTCTCGGGGCGTTCCTTATTTCACTTGGCGTAACTCATAGTTTTGTTGATTTCATACCGAGCATTTATTTAGGCGCACCGGACCCCTCAACAGCCCTGGCAGTTCTTCCGGGCCACAAATACCTTCTTCGTGGTCATGCGCATATGGCAATTTTTTTAAGTGTGGTTGGGGGCGTTGTTGCGATATTTCTGCTTCTTTTATCCCTGCCAATAATATTTGCTTTCCTGCCCCAAACATATGCTGCCCTTAAAGGAACCATACCCCTGTTGCTTTTTTGTATAATGACATACATGATATTGATTGAAAAAAACAAAAAATCCGCATTTTTGGTGTTCGCGCTTTCAGGGATTCTCGGAATACTATCATTCAAAACATATTTGAATGAAACACAAATATTTACAGCACTCCTTTCAGGGCTTTTTGGTTTAAGCACAAT
>JAUVEX010000095.1 GCA_030594585.1 archaeon
TTTATACAACATCATCGTGTTTCGGCAGAATTGTTGTTTCCGAATCCCCTGAAAATGACCGGAAACAAGATTATGTGTGGCTTGGAAAATGGCACAGGAAAGTTTCATTTGATGAAATAAAAACAGCTATGTTACAACATAAAAAAAACACGCTTTGGTTCAGGATGGATCCATTAATACTTCATGTCTGCTGCAACACAATTGATGATTCCGACCAACTTCTTAAATGCGCCAAGAAAGCAGGCTTAAAACGAAGCGGTGTTGTACAGATAAAGCCCAGAATCATGGTTGAAATTATGGGTGTAGATGTTGTTTGTGCGCCAATTTTTGAGGATGTTGATGACAAATTAATTGAAAAATTTATAGATGTTGCAAACACCCGTTTTGATAAAAACATGAAGAAATTAGAACTATTTAAAAAAGAACTAGAGTTGTTAACTAAGTAACAATCGTTACCAAAATTACATCTTCTGCATATCCATTGTCATGTCAACATCAGTTATTGTAAGATTGTTTTTGCATTTTGGACATATCTGTTCTTGTTTTTTATTATCCCAGAAAAGAATTGCGCCGCACTTTTTACATACTACTGTTGGCATTTTGTTCACTTTCTTTTTGTGTTATTCGCGCGCCTTGAAAATGCCGGAAGTGTGCTGTTTTTTTTAACATCAACACCAAGTATTTCAAGAATCGCGTGATGATGCTCAAACGGCTTAAAAATGTTTTGTGTTGAAGAGATAAACTGATCCACATTATCCATATACTTGCCCCATTTTTCTTTAAATGACACAATAAATGTTTCATAGGATGCCATGTCTTCGTGCAGTGTTATCATGACTGCGGTTTTCCCGGAAAACCCATTGCCCCGCGCACTAAATAATATTTTAGGATTTGAAATCAGGTCACGAACCACCCGTTCAACAACTTCCTTTTTAGAATAATCGTTCCAGGTAAATGTTGTTACAACAACCAACTTCAGCCCTAGTTTGTCGAATGAAGGCGTTGCGTGATAAGATTCAATATATTTTTCCCGCTCCAGCTTCTGCCTAATTCTTGTAACTGTTGGCTGGCTTATTTTTCGTGCCTGAGCTATGTGTTTGTCGGGTTTCCTGCCACTAACTAAAAGCTCTGCAAAAACTATTTTTTCCCGATTTTTTAACATGTGAACATAATATGGTTATGAAAATATATATATCTATTTGTATAGTTTAAGAACATATTTAATCAATTTTGAATTTGTAAATACATATTTTACTTTTTTTAATGTTTTAATGTTTTAATTTATTCTAAATAAACGATAAGGTGTATGATGTATTCATTTTGACGCTCTTTTTTGTGCTGTAAATATATATACCCTGAACCCCATATAGTGTAACAGGCAGTAAAACAAAAAGCAAATAATGCCTCAAGCACAGTATATTTAACCAATCTCGGACGGGGTAGAAGACAAGCTTTCCGCGAAGCATTCGTGTATAAAATTACCTTGTGTATCTTTCTTCCGTCCGGGTCCAAGTACCTTTTTTTATGTTCGGTATGTTTTCATATTACTTTTTATGTTTTTGAGAATGTATTTTTTAAGCTCTTCAATACCTGTCTTGTTTACTACAGAAGTCTTAAAAATCGGACACAACAAATTAGATTCGATAAATTTCGCATACTCTTCATCCAAATCATCTATTTTATTTATGCATGCAATTGTTTCAACCCCGAAGTCATCATATATGCTTTTAAAAAGCGCTAACTGGTCTTTGGGGTCCTGTGCGGTTTTTGATACATCAAACACGAAAAGAACAATGGATGCAATATTTTTTATCGCAGAAATTGCTTTTTTTTCAATAGCGTTTCTCTTTTCTTGCGGCCGTTCAAGAAGCCCGGGGGTGTCTACAACCTGAATCCTGTTTTCAATATATCCTAAAAGAATGCCTTTTGTTGTAAAAGGATAATTTTGTATTTTCGGATTTGCTCCTGTAAGCTCCTTTAATAGAGAGGATTTACCCACATTTGGAAAACCGGCAATAACTAAAGAAGGCGCATCTTTTATATCCGGTATTTCTCTTAGTGTTCTTTTAGCTTCGCTTAAAAACAATAAATCCTTTGATATTTGTTTTAAAAGAGATGCCTGCCTGCCGTAAAATTCTTTTCTTATGGTGGCAAGCTTATGTATGGATGCGTTTTTAAGCTTTTTTTTATAGAAAATGGAATGTTCATGTGTCTTTTTTTTCACCCATTTAAGTGCTGCAAGTGATTTTTTAAACTGGTCTTTATCAATTGTAATAGATATGAGATCTACATAAAATGGCTCGAGTTCATCTATTTTTGGCGTTCGGGATAATATTTTTTCAATATAACTTTCAATTGTCTGAGCTACAGTATCTATTCTTTGTGCTTCGCGCTCCCGAACTGAATCAACGCGCCTTTTTGGATCTATGTCTATTATTTTTGCTTTTCTTGCAGATGAAAATGCTTTTTCTAAAAGCTCGTCTGAGCGCATTATGTGAGGAATTTTTAAACGCATTGTTATCACTTGATTTGCTTTACTTGACTTAGTTTAGTTTAGTAAAGTTTAGTAAACTTTTAGTTTATTTAATTGTGCTTTATAAACTGTATGTGTCTTTGCACAGGAATTATATAAATTGCAAAAACAATATAGTTTACAGAATTAAATAATATCGGAGTGTGTTTTTATGGCATTTGAATCTTTTTTTATATTGGCAGCAATTTTTGTGGCAGCAGGAATAAAAATATTATACGAATATGAACGGGGTGTTGTGTTTACTTTAGGCAGGTACACCTCAACAAAAGAACCGGGACTTAAATTTATAATTCCAGTTATTCAAAATATGAAAAAAATAGATATGCGTGTAAAAGCTGTTGATGTGCCGTCCCAAGATGCAATGACCCAAGATAATGTGTCTGCACGGGTGAATGCAGTTATATACTATAAGGTTGTTGATTCCTCAAAAGCGATTATCGCTGTTGAAGAATACATGTATGCAATGTCCCAGCTTGCACAGACCACAATGAGAAATGTAATTGGTGAAGTTCCTTTGGATGACCTTTTAAGCAAACGGGAGGCAGTATCCAAAAAAATACTTACAATTGTTGACAAGGAAAGCGACCCTTGGGGAATTAAAGTCATAAATGTAGAGCTTAAAGATGTGACTCTCCCGGAAGAAATGAAACGCGTCATGGCAAAACAGGCAGAAGCAGAAAGAGAAAAACGGGCAGTCATAATCAAGGCCGATGGAGAAGTCCGGGCATCAAAGAATATGGCAACAGCCGCAAAAACTCTTGCAAGTGCTCCCGGGGCGCTGCATTTAAGGACGCTTCAAAGCATAAATGACCTTTCCTCAGACCAAAGCAACACAATAATTTTTGCTGTCCCTCTTGAAGTGCTTAAAGCATTTGAAGGTTTCAAGAAAAAATAAGTTTATCCGAAAGCTATATATGTGTCGTTTGACACAGTAGATGTATGGATGCAGTAAAAAGGCCAAGCAAAAAGGAACTTGTGAACCTGTTTAAAATAATTACTATTCTGAAGGGTACTCCGGGCGGGCTTTGGGTCAGAGAGATTGCAAGACAGGCAAAGATGCATATGGAAACTGCCAGGCGAATTGTAAACAAGTATCCTAAAATTTTTGAAGAATATGCGGATTTTACAAATTATAATATTAATCTAAAGATAATCAGACTGAAAGACAAGAACATAACTGTCAAAAAT
>JAUVEX010000101.1 GCA_030594585.1 archaeon
AAATATCCGACCATACGATATATTTTAAATTATTATCCTGTTAATTGATTATTATGCTAAACACAGAAAAAATCATAGAAGACACAATCCGCACAGTGAAAAAAGCAAAGCCAAAGCGCGTGCTTCTGCAAGCCCCTGAAGGCTTAAAGACAAAAGTCAAAGACATAGCACGCGCAATAGAAAATAAAGGTGTGGAATGCGTAATATATGCAGACCCTACATACGGCGCATGCGACATCCCTGAAAAAACAGCAAAAATGCTTGAATGCGATTTAATACTTCACATAGGCCACACAAACATGGTTGGAAAAACAAATCCTAAAACAGAATACATAGAGTATTTCGCAGACACAGATATGTTGACACCCCTAAAAAAACATGCAGGAAAACTTAAAGGAATAAAAACAATTGCCTTAGCAACAACAATACAGCTTGTAAAAAAGCTCCCTAAAATAAAAGAATTTCTCGAAAAAAAAAGCCACAAAGTCGTAATCGGAAAATCAAAAAATCTTTCATACGCGGGCCAGATTTTGGGATGCGACCCAACTGCCGCAACAGGCGAAAATGCAGACGCGATTCTTTATTTAGGTTCAGGCACATTCCATCCTTTAGGCATTGCAAGATACACAAAAACACCCATATATGTCCTGGATATTGAAAAAAACCAACTTTACGATCTCAAAGAAGAGCGCAAGCTTTACGAGAAAAAAACCATACTAAAAACAATAAAATACCATGATTCAAAAACCGTCGGAATTCTTGTGTCCACAAAAAAAGCCCAGTTCAACAAAAATACATTCAAAATAAAAAAACAAATAGAATCCGAAGGGAAAAAAGCAGATATTCTTGTAATGGACAATATTGCCCCGGACAAGATTACAGGAATGCAGTTTGACATTCTCGTAAACACTGCATGTCCGCGAATTGAAGATGACCTTGTATACGATTCTCCTGTTGTGAACTGGACAACAATACTTCATTCAAAATAGATAAACTTTATAAACTTAACAGTCGTATATAATACCTTACTGGCGAGGCTTAAAAGGTGTAATTAATGAATGTAAACATAACAAAAACAGGTACTGACATGTTAACAGTTGAAATAGAGGGCTTAAGGCACACAATACCGAATGTTTTGCGTGAAGAGCTTTGGAATGACTCTACAGTTTCGTTTGCAGCATATGAGAAAAAACATCCGTATGTCGGCAATCCTAAACTTGTAATCAAAAGCAAAGATCCAAAAAAGTCTCTTTTGTCTGCAATAAAAAGCACACAGTCAAACATAAAGGAACTTGAGAAAGAACTCAGCAAATCCCTTTAATGATTCTGTTTTCTGTTTTTAAAAAGGAAGGTATGCATGAAAGACTCATTTTTAAAAATCAAAGGCACAATCAAAAATAATGAAATTTTAACCGATATTCTGTATGTTTTTCTTGGTTTTTTGATGGCGTATGCCCTTTATGCAGGCATTGGTTTCGCTCTTAGCACACCAAACCCTGTTGTGACTGTGGTCTCAGGCTCAATGCTTCCAACCCTTGAAAGGGGCGACATTCTTGTGCTTAAAGGAGTAGCATCAGAAGACGAGCTAGAATATGGAAGGCAAAAAGGCACAATTCTTATATATAATCATCCAAACATGAACAAGCTTATAGTTCATAGGCTTTATCAAAAAAATCCTGACGGAACCTATAAGACCTGGGGGGATAACAATCCTATGGCAGACCCTTGGTCTGTTGAGTATGAATGGATTCGTGGGCGGATGATTTTAAGAATACCTTACATGGGTTATCCTAAAATTCTTTTAAGTGAAGTTTTAAGGGGTGGGCGATAAGCCAAATAATAATAGTTTCACAGCATCAGTAAGTTGTTTTGTCTTAAAAATAAGTGTTGGACACCATGTTGATATCATATGAGTTAATAGGAAAATCAGCAATATATGTTTCTATCACAGTTTTTGTTTTAGCGGCCGTAGTGCTTCTTTTTGCAGCAATATCTTTTAAGCGAAGAAAACTGATGTTTCCCGGATTTTTTCTTTTTCTTTTGGATATTCTTTATGGTCCGGCAAAATTTATATGCCGCACATTTTTCATAAGAGAGACACTTGTAGATGAAATACTTATTGAGTTTCGAAATGCAGTAAACCGTGAAAAGTATTTTAAGGAAAAAGGGAAAAAAATACTGATAGGCCCGCACTGCATGAGAAGCCCGAAATGCCAGTCACGATGCGAGCCAAGAATTGGATATATTTGCACTGCATGCGGCCTTTGTAAATATGCCAAAATAAAAAAAGCATGCGACAAAGCAGGCTATTTGTTATTCATTATTCCCGGAGATCGTTTTGTAAAAAAGATACTAGCACTCCACAAGCCGAAAAAAGTATTGGGTATCGCATGCTTTGAAGAGCTTAATGAGTCAATGCATGCGATTGCGCCATTGGTGCCTGTGCAGGGAATACCTCTTTTAAAAGACGGCTGCTACAACACAGATGTTGATTTGGATGAAGTCATAAAAAAGCTGGAGGAAGACCAAGATGTATGAGTTTATTGGAAAAATAATTATTTGGTCTGGAATCGCGGCTATATCATTTATCCTGATTGCACTTGCTGTTGGTTATTTTTCACTGAAAAAAAGGATGTTTTTTTGCGGTTTTTTTGCGGGAGTTCTTGATTTTTTCTATATGCCTGTAAAATCCATATATTCGCTTTTTTCAGACACAAGAAATCTTGATGCGCTTATGGCATCTCTGAAGAACAAGGCACAGTATAAGAAATTTGCGCGAACAAAAAAAAGAGTTGTTTTTGCACCGCATTGCATGAGACACATTAAATGCCCTGCATCCAGCACAAAATATGGAATTCAGTGTACGGAATGCGGTCTTTGTCCATTTGCAGAAATCAAGAAAAAGTGCAGGCAAAAAGGGTATGACTTATACATACTTCCCGGATCTGCTGCCATAAAGCATATACTCAAAGAAAAATCATATGATGGTGCGCTTCTTGTTGCATGCAGTTATGAGATAAACAAAGTCATGCGTTTTCTTGCAGGACGGGGTATTGAAACATACGGTGTTGCACTTACAAAAGACGGTTGTTTTAACACTAAAGTGAATGTGTCCGATGTTTACCGGGCAATGAATATCAAATAGAATTATTGATTCGTAGCATCGCGTTTTAAGATAACTTTACAGCCCTTTAAAGCATTTTTATTGTTTTGAAAACTTGTTTATTCAGGAAAAACCCGCAATTGTATTTTTGTTTTTGAAAAAATCACCAATTTCCCGGTCTATGTCTTTGGATGCCGTTGGTGTATATTCTTCAAGTATGAGTTTTTTGTAATTCGGCCACAAATACCTTGAGTCAAGAAATAAAATAAGCCCGCGGTCTTTCTCTGAGCGGATGCATCGCCCTGCCGCCTGCATCGCGCGGTTCATAGCAGGATAAGTATATCCGTATTCCCAGCCTTTT